>JADFZC010000144.1 GCA_015232735.1 Oligoflexales bacterium
TAGTCAGGTTTTCTTTGGATTATAGAGTATTTACGCAAACTTTTTTTCCTCTGCCATAAAAATTAAATAAAAATCTGGTTATGGTAAGTAGTGTGCCTATTTTTATAAACGCAATTTTTCAACCGCCGTATTTAATAATATATTTGGTCTGGGTTTTTCTTTCTATATGATTTGAAATTCATCAGTAAACGGCTGCAGCATCCTTTTTGGTTATGGTGAGTATAGTTTGCTGATGGAAAGGAATATAAAAATGAATTATGAAATTTTCAATACAGCATCAACATTGCAATTTAGGTTTCATGATCAAACGTCCACATTAAACTACTATCCTTTGGATGCTACCGAATTTCGAATTCTTTACTTCACCAATAATACAGCACGGCTAAAGGCGATTGGTGGGCGAGCCAATTCCCGATAGCCCATTTTTTTCGCAATCGCGATCGTATCGTCCAAATTCTTGCCGGTAACATGAATTTTGGGTTCCGCGATCAAAAGTGTTGCATTCGGCTTAAGAGCGTTCAATATACTTTTTAGGAAAACTTCCCGATCGGAGACCTCATGAACCATCCAGAAGGCTAGGGCGAAATCGAGCGGGTATTCGATCTTGAAATTCTCATTGGATACGAGCTGAAAGTGAATCTGACCTTCGAGACTTTTCTTTTTCGCCCTCTTCTCCAAAATCGCAAGCATCCTCTTTTGAATGTCGACTGCAATGATTTTTCCTTGCGGGCCGACCATGCGTGCCATGGGCAATGTGAAATAACCCTGACCTGGTCCAACATCGAGCACATTATCACCAGGCTTGATGTACGGCGACACAATCTTGTAGGGGTCCTGGAAGAATTTTCTAAAGAAATTATCGAATGTGAAACAACACCACCAGGGACATACATGTTTTTCTCTTACGAAGATGATATCAAAAATATTACTCAAGACGGCTTACCCCTTATTCCTGGCTACCACCCGAACGCGGGTTAGCCTTGCAATCAACCTTTCAGCCTGTTGGCCCAAACACCTGCCCCCCAACTGACAGTAAAAATGAGCGCAAAGGGAATCCAGGTACCCATGAGGCTTTGGAACATCTCTAGGCTGCCAAGGATCACTAAGGCGACCAGCAGAAAGTCCACAGTCATCACGAATCCGACAAAAAGCAATGCTGCAATGAGAGGCGGATAATCACCATAGCGCTTTTGATAAAGGATCGCCAATGTGGCAAAACCCATAGGCCCAGCGATTAGATGGACAAGCAGCGTCTCCTCCATGCCTATTAGTGGTGGCAGCACGCCCATGATCGCTGCGCAGAAAGCCCAACCTATGAAAGAAAAACCTAATAGGATTCCCAGAGAATGCGTTTTCGGACTGCTGATCATCCAGACTTATGACCCCCTATTTAATGATCCTTACTGAGGATCTATAAATTTAGGTTAAACTTGGCCAGCTCATTTTGCAACTCCATTTAGGTTGACTCGGTCTGATGTCGTCAGGGGAATCTGTTAAAAATGCCTCCTAATCAAACGCGGAGACAAACATCATATTTATTCCCGTCTGATGCCTCAGAATCTTTATTATACCATTCAAATCGCTTTTGATTGGTCCAATGACAGGGACACCATCAAAAACCGGAGGGAGCAACGAAAATCAAAAAAAATTGGATTGCTTCTGGGCGAAAATTACTGCCAGAATTTTTCAATTTTCATAAGATGCCCTTATTCAAAATGGTAATCAGGCAGCTTCTTTCAGGAGAAAACCCACACGCCGCAGAAAAGGAAACTCATATGACTCAACAGATCGACTCAAAACCACATTCACACGATTTCTTTGGAGAATGGCGCGATTTCTGGTGGAACATGGACTTTATTGAACTCATGTCGAAACGTTGGCGTCTTGCGGAAATCGGCACTGTTTTGGACGTCGGATGTGGGGTCGGACACTGGGGGCGTGTTCTCTTTCCATTTTTTACTCCTTCCACTAAAATCACAGGCATCGATATGGAAGCCGAGTCCATTCAAAAATGCATCGAAATAGCCAATCAATCTGGAATTTCGGAACGTTGCAAGTACATGCTTTCAAAGGCCGAAGCCCTGCCATTTCCAGATAATTCTTTCGACATGGTGACCTGCCAGACCGTATTGATTCACGTTCCGGATCCAAAGAGGGCTTTACGAGAAATGATACGCGTACTGAAACCAGGCGGTCTCATCGCCGTCGCCGAGCCCAATAATGTTGCATCGAATCTGATCGAAACTTCCTTAAGTTTCGATGATCCGCTGGAGACCAAGATGAAGAGGGTTCGATTTGCCTTGATATGCGAAAAGGGAAAGGCCTCGCTTGGCCTTGGACATAATTCCATTGGTGACATGCTTCCCAGTTTATTTGCCGCAGAGAGATTGGACGAGATACAGGTGTATCTGTCCGACAAAGCCGCGTTCATGATTCCTCCATACAATACGCCCGCCGAACAAGCCAATATCAGACAGGCCTCTGAATGGGTAAATCAGGAATTTTTCATGTGGAGCCATGCCGAGACGAAACAATATTTTCTGGCTGGCGGCGGGACGGATGAGGAATTCGAAACCTGCTGGAATGAACTCAGGGTCTGTTCAAATAAGTTTCTTTCATCCATAAAAGCTGAAAGCTTTCATGCAACGGGAGCTGCCATATTTTACCTCGTTTCCGGAAGGAAGAATGAAAACTGGTAGCTCACAGAATATCTTATCCCCAGTATTTGTGGAAAAATCACCCTTGACCAACAATTTTTGAATCTGTAAAAGCCTCTGCCCGTTTTGCCTCTTTTTTAATCATCTCCTGAAATGAATTAAAAATGGGTTGTACAATCTCTGGAAGTATTCTGTGAGCTATTTCCTGACAAAAACAAAGTAAAAATACCTCCTGATGCGCACAGCAATGGGAAAGAGGAAAGACACACACCATCCGAGGCCATAATAGCATCATTTTCACCTCATTTCGGTGAGGAAAGCGTCCTTGCCGGAACGAGAGGTTCCGGAACAGTTTTTTTTCAGCGGCTGCAACCTTAACTGTGTCTTTTGCCAGAATTTTGAAATAAGCTGCGGCGGCATTGGCCACAGTGTCTCCACTGAGGGTATGGCTGCCATTTTTTTAAAAATTATGGAATACGGTTGTCACAACCTTAACCTTGTTACTCCAACCCATGTCATAGGTCAAATACTTGATTCCTTGAATCTTGCCATTTCCAGATGCTTCAACCTTCCCATCGTTTTACGGCTTTTAAAAATATGAAAAAAGCTGGTTTGTATAAGTTTTTATAATAATAGTTTTCGGAATTAGCATAGCCTTGGCCTGTCTCAAATCTGTTTTTATGGTTTTTATGAGGAATTATGAACATTAAACTCAATCCATGAGACTGTCCTACCTTTTTCACCCATAGGTAAATATTCATCAGATCAGCATCTGCTCTCTTTCAAAATTCTTTCCACTGCAGTGCTGTCCCTCATTCTCAAAAGTATTTTACCAAGTTATTTTATATGGTTTTAATTGAATCAGCGGCACAGCATTCAATCTGAACAATATCCTTCGCATAGCCAAATGGTTTTGGAAAATCCGTCATTGAGGGTTTCTCTGAAACCGTTATAATAGCTGGCATTAACTGCGGTGATATGGTAAATCCCTGGCTTCGTTGACCAGGTCAAGACGAAAAATAAGTCTTTGCCATATTATTTATATTTGGAAATATTTATGAGCCTAATTCCGACCTTTTTTTTGATTATCTTTGCGCTTTTCTTTCTGACTGACTGTTCCTTTTATCCAGACAATGCTGATCATTCCTCCAAAACAAAAACATTATCTCCGTATAATGCAGCAATATCTTTCATCAAGGCAAATCCGGCATATCCCCTCCCAGTCATATTTGAAAGGAAGGTTGATGAAGCCCTTGCACTATTGGATAAAGCGGCTAAAAACCCCAAAAACGGGCTTAGAGCGGAACTTGCTGAAGAAACGCTGAATCGGATTCGTGAGGGAGCGGTTTTACTCGATGAGATCACAAGCGCGCTTCCGCAGGACCTTTATCACATGTGCCGTGATCTGCATATTTCAATCTGTAAAATTCCTTTGAAATATCCTACCGATTTCATTGCGAATGACGAATTGCGAAAAAGCATTGTAAAGAATTATGCCGGATATATGTGGGGCAACCGCATATATTTTACCGTAAACGCAAAAACCGATCCCCAGGTGCTTGCTTCGGTTTTAGTACACGAGACAAACCATGTCCTGAACCGTTCAGAGTGCCATTATTACAGCGATACGATCGAACAGACCATAGACGACCGGCAAGGGTATCTGGAGGAATATCGTGCTTTCGTTGCTGAATGCGCTTTTATAAAAGGGAGCGAGGCTTCTGCCTCTGTATGCCATGATTTTGCATCCCGATGGATTTCCAGTGGTTATTCCTTCAAAGCGGATGCAAGCACTATCGTCGGGTCTTCCCACTCAGAGTCTCTTGCAGAAAAGATTTTCAAGGAACACGTCTACGGCTGGCTTATTCCAAATAGGCCTCACTGGCCAAAGAGCTTCTCCGATTGCATGTGAAATAAGGCATGGGTTGATAAGGACATGAGTTTAAGACAACAGTGACCAGGCTATAAGTTGAGCTGACAACCAAAACCGGATATTTTACGATGCCTTTTTCAAAATGATTCAATATCACTTAATCACTTAAGGTCATTTATCTCAATTTTCACTCCCTGAATTTCGTGCTAACGACAAATTATTCACCAAAATACTTGTCATATTGATTTTTATTTCTTTCTCATTTTTCTTCCTGTTCAAGAATGTGTGTTCATAACGGTTGTGACACAGCCAAATATTAAAATATCAGTAGGTTCTATCTTTGACTTTTCCTATCCACCTCGGTACCTGCTGCGGATATTCCTCATACGGCAGCCCAAACCGCTTACGCAACCCAGGTTCCTCAATGAAAACGATCCATAACTGCCACAGAAGCCACCAAACCAAACAGTGGCCGAGCAGGAGGATATGGCCGAATAGCAAAAACACGCCAAACCATATTACGATGTAAGAAACGTACATTGGATTGCGGCTGTATTTATAAAGACCGACCACAACAAACTCCTTCGGTGGCTCGATCGGGACGGGCGTCCCTTTTCCGACAATACGAAAAACACGCTTGCAATATCCTGTCACACCCAAGCCCGCAAGAATTAGCAGTGCGCCCAGGACCTGCAGAGCAGGGTGTACCAGCCTTGGCAATTCCAGACTGTTGTTAAGATTTATGACGCCCCAAGGTATGGCAATGCCACCTATGAGAATGAATGTTATGATAGCCAACCAACTGGACCTCCTCATAATCACCTCCTGTTTTGTTCTTGGAAATATTAGGCATTGGTCGACAGAGCAGGAAAGTTAGGACACCATATTTCACAACATGCGATAGCTATCTATGGATATTTTAAGCTCTACTTGGACAAAATAAGCTAAATCGGACTGTCCTAACTGTCCTAAGTGTCGCCCCATGCCAAATATTATGATCCCTATTATTGTATAGACTTGGATCATCAGTAGGCAAAATAAAGTTCATAACACCTTGAATAGCCAGAGCATCTGCGAGGCCACACACTTTAGTGTATATGGTGTGGACTGTAGCGGACTAACGAGCAAAGCGAGGAGGGAGCAACGGAGATCAAAAAAAAATGAGTTGCTCCTGGGTGAAAATTGCTGCCAGGATTTTTAGCCACTTTTTACTAAGCTAAAGAGTGGTTTTTAAAGAAGGTGAGGGAGAAACTTTTGAAAAATTGATCCTCGATTTTTCAATTTTGTCACGAGCAAGTCATCAGATTTCTTTGCCAGCTCTTCAGAGGTTGTTATATCAAAGTTCTTTGAGAAAAATATTCAAAACATCCTCACACCATTCAAATTTATGCTGATAACTCATCTGTTGTAGAAAAAGTGATTTATCTGCTTTTTTTAATTCCTTTTTCAGGATACTAATGATTGCCGACAACGATTTGTTATTACATATTTTTTTCAAATCTCTTCCAATTAAAGCCGCACCAGCTCGTTCTACTGTGAATGGATCAAGTTCAACAAGATCAGAGTTTTCTTCATAGAATCGGTCTTCGTTTCCAGCATCAAAGTAATTTTTAATTATTATCGCAATATCTTGAGGATCTTGCGATCTTTCAAGGGGACGATCGCTCCATGCAACAATTTTTAAAAGCACAAGCCCGGCTAGAGACGCAATCCGAATCTCATGACGTGATGGTGTAAATACTCGATGTGCTGTTTTATAGACTTCATCAAATCCAATCATATTCATAACTCGGCCGTCTTCTGGCCAAATAATCTCATTCTTGCTTGATTCAACTCCACCAAAGGGAATGAGATCAATGGTGACTAATTTGAATCGTACTCTGGATTTGATTTGAGTTTTCTCAAAACCAGATTCCAGAAGTTTTAATCTTATTTTTTCATAGACCTCCCAATTTTGTACATA
>JADFZC010000145.1 GCA_015232735.1 Oligoflexales bacterium
AAAAGATACTCTTTGAAAAAAATCGGCAGGACATCAAAAAAAAACCGGACAGGTATGCCGACAACATCTGGTATGTATCGGCCATCCTTTTGCTTGGCAATCCATTGCCTTGAAAACAGATAAATGGCCGATAAACCGGTATCAAGTCCTCGGGGACTCGATATAACCTGCCTTTATGAAATAGTTGAAATAGCGGGTCAAAAGCTTGTCATCCAGCGGGTCGCAGCTCACGCCGGCCTTCCTGAGTCCCGCTTCAGCCTGTTCCACGCTGAAAAAAGCCTCAAGCTCACCGTATCTGCGGTGAATTTCCTCGCCCTCCTTTTTCTTTTCCCTGAAAAGTTCCTCAAGAGGTTTCATGGCGTTTTTCTCATCTGCGGCAAAAAGCCTTTTTTTCCACTCATCAAATGTAACGCTTTCAAGCGGATATCCGAACTTCCTCAGAAACTTCGCGATTTCATCAATCGACTTGATATTGTTGTTCACAAGATGAAATGCTTTTCCCAGCGAATTCTCCTGAAGGGAAAGAAGGACTATGCCCTTTGCCACGTAATCTACTGGTGTAATGTGGAATCTGGTGTCGATGTCGGGCATCGCGTTCATTTGAACGCACGATACGAGGTTTCTTATCACGGCATCGGACATTTTCCAGATGCCGGTGTCGGCTGCGCCGGATATCTCGCCCGGTCTGTAGATTGCAGCCGAAAGTCCCCTGTCCATGGCGATGCGGACAAGTTTTTCCGCGACCCATTTGGATTCCGTGTAACCCAGAAAGTATCCGTCCGGGCTCTCAAGCGGATCGCTTTCAAGCGCTGTCTTTTTGAAGTATGACGGGTTGTCGAAAACGCTGAAAGTTGAAACATGGTGGAAATATTTCGGTCTGTTCAGGCACGCAAGCCTAAGACATTCCTCTGTGCCGATGACGTTTATTCCCTTTAGCCTTTCATAGGGGTAAATGAAATTCAGCATGGCACCGTTATGATAGATGGTGTCTATGAAGGTTGAAAGCTCCTCAAACTCGCCCCTGTCAATTCCCATGAGCGGTTTTGAGAGTTCACCAAGGACCGGTATGATCCTTGAGGCGTAGCTCTCGTCCCATACCAGAAAATGGCTTGAGTTTTCCCTTATCCTCGAAAGAGCGGTCTGCCTGTCCTTCGCCCTTACAAGGCAGTATATCCTGGCATCCGTATTTTCCATTATTTCCTTTATGAGATAGGCTCCGACAAAACCCGTCCCCCCGGTAAGAAACACGTTTTTTGGAGGCATGAATTTTGTTCCCTCAGGAAACACAGCGGGGACTATGGTTTCATCAAGTCTGCACTCTTCATACAGGTTGGCCTTTTTGATTTTGATTTCGGAGGGAGCCACTCCACGCTTAAACTGTTCGACAAGGTCCGCCACCTTTTCGACGTTCGGCTCGTTGAGCAGGAATTTAATGGGGATTTCTATCCCGAATGTCTCTCTTATGCGTGCCGCGAGCTGAACCATGGCTATCGAGTCACCGCCGAGCATGAAGAAATTGTCATCGATCCCTATTTCATTTGCCGGCTTCAGAAGATCGCAAAATATTTCGCTGATCTGTCTCTCCAAATCGTTCCTTGGTTTTTTTGCCGTCTGCGAAGGGCTCTCTTTTCTTCCCTCAAGGCTGTAATAGCTTGGGAGAAGACCGTCAGTGTACAGTTTCTTGGCCTTCAGAAGCTGGATTTTGCCGTTATCGGTTCTCGGCAGCGTTCCGGCTCCAGCGAAAATGATGTCATCAGGAGAGAACTCATATGTTTTTGAAATAATGTCCACGATGCTTCTGGCCATGACGTCCAGATCTTCATCCTTGTGCCTTTTGAGAGTTTCGACGCAGGTGACTACCTTCTCCTTTTTGTCCCTTAGGACGGAAAACGTGAGAATCGTCGAGGACTTCAGTTCGCTGACAGACTTTTTCACCGTCTCCTGGATATCCGAGGAGTAAAAGTTGTGGCCGTTTATTATTATCACCTCCTTCATCCTGCCGGTAATATAAACCACTCGGCCGTCAAGGTATGCCAGGTCTCCTGTTCTGAGGAACAGTCCCTCGCTTGAAGGATTTGTGGCGCAAAATGTCTCTTTTGTCGCCTCTTCCGCCTGCCAGTATCCCTTTGCCACTGACGGCCCCTGTATCCACAGTTCGCCGATCTCGCCTTCACCGCAGATTTCAAGGGTATCCGGGTGGACGGTAATCATTTTGAATCCGGCACCTATGTGGCCGGCCGAGACGATCGTCTTTGCCCTGGGATGTGATTTTTCGACTTTTACGAATTTGTTTTCGCCCAGTTTCTCGCCGTCAATATATGAAAATACGACGCCGTCCCTCGAGCTTGTTGCCATACTGGTCACCTCGGCCAGTCCATAGCCCGGAACGAATTTGTCGATGGACATGCCCACATCCCGGAATGCTTCCGTGAAGAGTTCCAGCGTGCACAGATCAACAGGTTCCGATCCGTTCGCTATAAGTTTGAGAGAACTGATATCGATTCCATCCAGGTCTTTTTTGCTGATGCTTCTGGCGCAGAAGTTGAACGCTGAATTAGGGCCGAATGTCGATTCGGTCTTATGCCTTGTCATCTGTTCAAACCATCTCAGGGGCTTCTCCATGAAATCGGAAGGGCGCATCCAGACCATCGGGATGGCGGCTGAAGTTCCGATAAAAAGATTTATAAGGCTGACGTTGTGAAAAAACGGCGCCCATGCCAGATATGATTTGACAGGATTTTCAGCCTTGAAGGAAACTTCCATGATACTCTTCATATTGGAAAGCAGGTTCCTGTGGGTTACCATGACGCCTTTGGGACTGCTTGTCGATCCGGACGAATACTGGATATATGCCAATGACTCCGGATCTGTCTCGATGGGGCCTACGCTTTCGGCTGGCTGTTCCGTACCGTCAATATTGACAAAGAAATCCTCTTTCATGTTTGTAAGAAGCATAAGCCGGGAAATGTCGCAAACCTCGGTCAGAAGAAGGTTGCTCGTAAGCATGAATTTCGGTTTCGATGAATCCAGAACGGAAAGAAACCTTTCCCTTTTCGCCGTGTCGGAAGGAGGGGGGATGAGAATGAAGGTAGCCCCAGCATACAGTGACCCGAATATCGAATAGACATCTTCTTCCGATTGAGTTGACAGGCAAAGTATCCTGTCTCCGGCTCGGACTCCTTTTTCCCGGAGATTCGATGCAATCCGCCGCGCCATCATATCGATATCACGGTATGTCAAAGTGCTTTCGATCTCTTTGCCGTGTTCGTATTTCACGAAGGTCAATATTTTCATGTCAGGCGATGTTGCGCTTTGATACTTTATCAGATCGACTATTGATTTTGCATTTTGTTCAAAAAAGCTCATGATAACGTCCTTTCGACCGTTATGGTTAATCTTATGGATTTGTGATTAATTTAAAATTAAAAAAAAATTGAGTGATGTCGTTCAAGAGAAAAGACAAAACCTATGATTAAAGAATCTTTTAAAAGTGGATTTCATGCAAGCAAAAACCAGTTGCATATGTTAGGATTTATTTAACAAAGTTACTTTGAAGGCTGGTTTTTGCGGCTGAACCCCCTGATTTGCCGGAAGGTTTTTCAGGAGATGTTCAGCAGGTGGAAAGCTATAGGTGCCGCTGTTCTGGCTATCCGGTTTTTGGCTAGACCCTAACCGAAAAGATCTGACTCTTCGTTAATCGTCGTCGGGCGATCCTCATTTACCAGCATGTAAACGTAGGTCGCCCTCCTCCTCGCGCCTTGATTCAGACCTTTTCGGCTAGGGTCTGGCTAGAAATGCGCCGAAGATTCACTATTCTGTGGTTTTTTCGGAATGGCTCGCGCTGTCGGAAATAATTCGGAACTCAACTCTTCTGTTTTTTGCCCAGGCTTCTTCGCTGTCGCCCTGCACGGCAGGCCTTTTTTTGCCAAAGCTCGCCGTATCAAGACGGTCGCCCTTGACTCCGACTTCCTCCAGATATTTTTTTACAGACTCGGATCTTCGGCCGCCGAGAGCCTCATTGTATTTTACGGAACCTCTTGCATCCGTATGGCCTTCGATTGTCAGTTTTTTGCCTTCGTTTTTCTTAAGGTAATCGGCCAGTGCATTGAGTCTGGCCATTCCTTCCTCTGTCAACGAGGAATCGTCATATTTGAAATAGACTATATCCGCCTTGAAGTTGACTACACCCTTGTCAATCGTAAACTCATTGTCATTTTTTTGCTGATCTGTTTGAACGGCGCTGTCCGCTTTCTTTTCATTGTGAGAGCATGATACGCCTGCAAAAAAACCGGCGGCAACCATCAATCCAATTGACAAACATCTTCTTACCATCTTTAGAAGCTCCTTCTTGCATAAAATTACTCTAATAAATACGCTACTGCTCTTCAGGTGAATGGCACTGGGTTAAATATGCTGTCAGCCTGAAGGATGCACCTTTCTTATAACAAACGAGTGCCTTCAATCCAATAATAATTTCTCAAAACGTTGCTCCCTGATGCGCAGATCCAAAAATATAGAGGCATGGATTTTGACTTCATCTTGCTGTTTATACTGATATAAATCATCTTGTCCTCCGTCCTCTCAATTTTTAATTTTAAACTTCCGATAAATAATTAAGGAAGAGAATTTAAGAAGGGTGCAGACATGAAAATCACTTTATTTACCGTAAATTTATTTTGTATTTCAAGCTTGTTTGTTTTTCCTTCATCATGCAGCAATAAGACAAATTTTGAAGACACCGACAGTAAAAGATCTCAGGTGAAAAGCGAGGAATCCCAAGTTGCAAAGACTCAGGAACAGAATAAAACAAAAGATGAAGAGGTGGACAGGCCAATGCTTGTCAGTGGAGCTTTCCTTGTAGCATGTTATGGTGAAACCGACAAAAGGCAGATTATCTGCACATCACTGATAAATGGAATCACCTGGTCCGACGTGAAGGCTTTCGTAAAAATGAATGAAAAACTGATACAGGTTTTTTTCGAAATAATTCCAGCAAGCGTTCCCACCAAGGTCATGTTCAAAGATCTGTTGACGGAATCCGTCGAGTTTCATTCTCAAGGTGAGATTTTTGTTGTTTCTGTTGAAAATAATAGTCCTCCACCTTCTTCGATGCAACCTGCAAGCCAAAAGGAGAGCGTGTTGGACACACCAAGCAGCACAGGGAGCCCTGAGGCAGCGATAATCACTACGCCTACGCCTACGCCTACGCCTACGCCTACACCTACACCTACACCTACACCTACACCTACGCCGACAAACTTCAGCCTTGCTGCCTTCAAGCTTGGTGATGACGGGCCTGCAGGAAGCACCCAATGCCTGAAACTTCAGGCAGCCGCCAACAGCAACAGATACTACGGCTCTGCGGTTACAATACCGTTTCAGGTGATGGTTGAATCCACAGCTTTAACAGTGGCATTCACCCGCATATGCGGCAATGGTTCAGGACATTCCGGCAGCCTGATCCTCGCACACATGGAGATTCGCAGAAGCAGCAACAATTCCCTGATCTCCACCGATATCCTGCCTGCAAGCAGCACAGGTACTGATGCTCCTGATGGTCAGGATCCGACTGTTTCTTTTACTGTTACAAAGACCCTGGCTAAAGACAGCTATCTGTTAAAAATATATGCAGGAGATGCCGCCAACGGCACCCTCGATGACTTCATGGCTGAAAAAATGGATATGAGCGCCATAGGCATCAATACTGGCACACCTTCTTTTACACCTTGAAACCCATAGGTGGTGTGTTGATATTTAAAACGTCGTGGGGGTGGTCGTGCCTCTAATTTGCGGCACGGCCTGCGCTTTTAAAGGATTTTCAATTTCTCCCTGAAAAATTATGTCGTGACGTCCCAATGCCGGAACTTCGACAGAGATGTTTTTTATTCCGCGGCAGCTTTGCACTTTTTTACCATCGACCATCAGAATCCAATGTTTTCCCGGATCGATCCTATCGATAATAAACTTTGTTTTTGCACTCAGGAATTTCCGTCTCTTGGGATTATCTTCCAAAGTCACAATGAGAGCTTCCCTCTTTCTGTCATATGCGGCCCTCTTGAGAAAAATATTTGGGAAATCGATACCCCTGACAAGCGGAACAGAAGGATCGTTGCCGATAAATGGCTCAAAATGCATCTTTCTCATGCCGTCGGGGGGACAGGCAAGCGCATTTGCCAAAAGCTTGCCGGTCAGGCCATGGGCGCTGAAACGGCTCAGAGGACCCGCACTGATTACAAATTCAGAAAAGTACGGATAATGGTATGATCCATCCTTTTCCCACCTGGGCCGGTATCTTAGCTCTGCCATCCTGACGAGTCTATCGCGAAGATCCGTTTCACCCAGCTCTGCCATGAGCATGGCAAAAAAGGCAATTCCGATCTGATCCTCAAACTGATCGGCTTTTACATCGGAAAGTTTCCTGTTTATTTCAACCAGGTGGTTTTTGATCCAATGGCCATATTCCGCCTCGACGAGTTCGGGGGCG
>JADFZC010000146.1 GCA_015232735.1 Oligoflexales bacterium
AAGTAAAAAATTCAGATAATCCCTGTATAAACAAGTCAGTAATAATTAGAAAAAATGCTAAAAAAGTAATTTATAAAAAGCAAAATATTTTTTGTGAAGAAATGAATTGAATATTCTCGGAAAAAATTTCCTTCAAGTCGTTTCATGATTTCCTGAAATGGCGGGCTCAAATTTTTGTTATTCATGCCATCATGGAAAAGTATCTTTTACATGTGTCATAACTTTTTGAAATCAGGGCAAATTAGCATGTGATTTAAAAACAGTAAAAAATTGGCTGCCCGGGGTCGAAGACAACCAAAGACATGGATAGAGAAATCCCTCCCATGTCACTTTATTATTTGGAGGTTATTAATATGGGATACTTGAAATATTTAACATTATGTTTCTCTTTGTCTGTTTTCTACTGCTGCGGCGCAGACCATGAAGACAAGGATTCTACAAGATACTCGGCACCGACGGCGACTTCTTCGCAAAACTCCGCAAATGCGTCGCCCGTACAGGATAAGGAAATTGACAAGGCGGGCCAGGTTGAGGTTCAAAAAACGGACACGGCAGCTGAACCCCCCCGAACCGATCAGAAATCCCAGACTGCCGAAAGTGAACAGACTCAGCAAACTGCGAGGGGGAATGATCAGACCCTGGGACCTTCCGATGACAGCTGTCCGCCCGACAGCGGAAGCTGCAGCACTGATTGTGCGGATAAAAAGGTGATAGCAAGGTGTCTCGAGGTGTTTGGAAACAATCCTTTTGGAGATCCCGCGACTGTTCCATATAGAAAAATTGATGCCTCGGTTCAGGTTCTTGGCATGGGAAATGGAATTGTCGATGATACGGCAACGAGCGCTCCCGCCCTTATTCTTATTTCAGCCGCTGTAAATGTGCTCGGCGACACGACCTACCGGTTGATGAACCCGAATGGGTGGTATTGCCTTAATGTGGGAGTAAATGTCATGGCAAACACAAAAGTCCAGCTGCATTGCAGCGCCCATCTTGCCGACAGCAGGGTTGATGTCTCCGTATTGAAAAATGGGTCGCCGGCTGGAATAGTGGGAGTCAATGTAGGCTCGGATGTCCAGGTGGAAAAAGTTTCCTGTCCATAGAATTATTAAGGCGGAAATTCCCTTTTTAGTTGCTTTGCCAAAATGTCAATCCGTCCTAATGTGGTATGGAGAGATTGTATTTTTTTGACAGCTCTGACATATGATGAATGACCAGCTTTTCTATCTTTCTGTCATAATCTGGTTTTTCTACCAGTTTTCTGATTTTCTGGAAAGTTTTGAGTGGCATGTGTCTTGCGACCAGGTCGCTGAGCCAGGTGGGAATATGCCCTCCCGGATCGAGAAGGACCAGGAACTGCATTTCAAGCACATCCTGATCGTCTGTCGGAGAGATAATGAACTCAACCCTCATTTTTTCAATTCGCACAAGTTTCTCATTCTTTGGAACTTCGTCGGATCTTATTGCGGTTGAAGTGATAATAAGGCTTTCTTTTTTCCCTTCAGCCGGAGGGACGAACGAGAGCTTTGCTTCCAATACATAGTCTCTGTTCTGGAATGGCCAGGGCAGTTCATTTTCACCCCACAGCGTTTGAACATATTCATTTATTTCCATATCAAAACTGTCTTCCGTGAAGTTGCGCTTCAAAAGTTTACTTTTTATGCATCCTTCAATCCAATATGGCATACTGTTCGAGTCGGACAGCAGAGCTATCATTTTGGGGAGCTTTACATTTATTTTACCTACCCCCTTCATTTCCTGCATGTCGGTACCTGGATGAATCCTTCTCGACACGATTATTCCATCGGAATTTGAGATTGTTTCCCATGAGGTCTTCGGGGATGCTGCATTTATTAAAAAGCCAATCAAAACGCAAAGAAGAAATAAATATACGGTTTTTTTCCAAAACATTGGATCTCCAGCGGCTTTGATGAATGATGGTAGGAGAGGATTAGGTATAATATTATTTTATAATCCGTTGTGGAAAAATTCAATGCATGCGATTTTCTGAAATCTCTGGCAGTTATTTTTTTACTGATATATTTTTTTAAAGAAAATTATGCAGTTTGTTTGACAAATATTTTTATGGGGAATCAAATATGTCGAAAACAGGAAGATCTTTGGCAAGATTTCAGGCCTTAAGAGATGTGGCTTCAAGAAAATCGCACAAATTTGAAAGAAAGAGGAATTCTGATGGTTCTTTTCTTGCAACATCTGAATATTTCGGCTGCAATACATTCAGTTTTGATCTGATGTCAAAAAAAATGCCTCATTCGGACGTGTCTGTTCTAAGGGAGTTTGCCACCAGCCGTGAAAAGCTTCCCTTGGAACTTGCCGAGAAGGTCGCCGTGGCTGTCAAGGAATGGGCCTTATCGAAGGGTGCTACACACTATTGTCATTGGTTTCAGCCTCAAACCGGTGCGACGGCTGAGAAACATGATTCATTTTTTTCTTTTGACAAGGCTGGCTCGGCGATTGAGAATTTTACCGCCGAGGCGCTTATACAATCTGAGCCTGATGCTTCGAGTTTTCCCTCAGGCGGTATCAGAAGTACTTTTGAAGCAAGGGGTTATACCGTATGGGATGCATCATCGCCGATGTTTTTGATGGAGACGATCAACGGTACGACACTTTGCATTCCTTCCCTGTTTATATCATATACAAATGGAGAGGCTCTCGATAACAAGACTCCTCTTTTGCGCTCTCTCAGGATTCTGAACGACATGGCGGTTGAAAGTCTGAGGCTTCTCGGGGATGACGCTCAGCACGTGCTTGCAAATGCCGGGCCCGAGCAGGAATATTTTATTGTGGACGAGGCATTCTACTCTCTGAGACCAGATCTTATTCTGGCCGGCAGAACCCTTCTGGGCAGGATTCCCCCCCGGCATCAGCAGCTTGAGGATCATTACTTCGGTTCGATAAAAAGCCGCATTTTAAATTATATGATGGAATGTGAGTACGAACTTTACAAGCTTGGTGTTCCCTGCAAGACGAGGCATAACGAGGTGGCTCCAGGGCAGTTTGAGACGGCGCCTGTTTTTGAACCCGCCAATGTCGCAGCCGATCATAATCAGCTGATAATGGAAATACATAAATCGGTGGCCAAAAAGCACGGACTTGTATGTTTGCTTCATGAAAAGCCATTTTTAGGTGTGAACGGATCCGGAAAACATATCAATTGGTCCATATCGGACAACAAGTTGCACAATTTATTGAAGCCTGGCCCCAAACCTGAAGAGAACTTGAGATTTCTATTTTTCTTGACAGCTACGATAAAAGCCATATCCGAATATGGCGGACTTCTGAGAGCCTCCGTCGCTTCTGCCGGAAATGATTTCAGGCTGGGTGCAAATGAGGCGCCTCCTGCAATCATGAGTGTTTTTCTTGGTGATGGTTTGACGGAACTTATAAAGAGCCTGACCTCCGGCAAGACCGGGGATGGGTACATGAAAGGAAGCGAAATCGATCTTTGCCTTGCCAAAGTTCCTGTTATTAAAAGGGATTGTACCGACCGTAACAGGACATCACCTTTTGCCTTCACGGGAAACAGGTTTGAGTTCAGGGCTCAGGGATCCTCCGGAAGTATCGCACCGGCCCTGACGTGTTTGAACTCCGCAGTGGCGGCGGCACTGAAGGATATGAATGAAGAAATAAAAAATCTTGTTCAGGATAAGTCACCTTCAAATGAACAGATTATGGGAATAATTGTCAAAACCTTGAAAGAACATCAAAGGGTGATTTTCAACGGCAACGGATATTCGTCAGACTGGCATCAGGAGGCTGAAAAGAGGGGACTCCCAAATTACAGAAATACAGTCGAGGCTCTGGTCGTGCTCAAAGATCCAAAGGTCGGTGCTATGTTGTCCGCTCTGAATGTTTCCTCTCTCGAGGAGACAAGATCGAGATACAACATCAATCTTGAACGGTTTATTAAGATACGTCTGATAGAACTGGAAACATTGCAGGAGTTGATGGCGACACATATCTACCCGGGTGCGATGCTGCAGCTTCAGCAGTTTTCCACTGCGGCGGAGGTCACCCAGCACGTTGTCGGAAAAGCGCCCAGTTCCCTGATCAAAGATATGGAAAAGCTTACAGGGCTTACGGAAAAACTGGCTTCCAAAAAGGATGTTCTGGATGATTTCATAGATCATTGCAGGTCGCATCATAATGAGGAGGAGGTGGCTTATGATCTGTCCACCAAGGGAATGGAGCTGATGGAGGAGCTCAGAAGCATAAGCAATGAGCTGGAGCTTATTGTCGATGACCATATCTGGTCTCTTCCGAAATACAGGGAAATGCTGTATCACATCTGAGAGGGTTCATATCTGAAGTAGACGTCTGTTGACAATCCCCTGCTGCCGTCTTCTCTCGTGAAACTTCCCTGCAGACTCAGATCGTTTCCATAACGGTCTGTGAGCCTGTCTTTCGAACGAACGCCCTTGATGTCGAGTGATCTGATCTTCACTTCAGGAAGGGTTTTCAGTTCCGAATATTCCGAAATGCCGTTATGGTTTCTATCCACCCAGACTTTCAATGATTTGAAGATGGTATCCCTCTTGTCGATAATTCCGTCTTGGTTGCCTCCGTTTTCTTTTCTGTCAAAAAGATAAAGAGCATCAAAACCGTCTTTTGCCTTGACTTTTCCGACGATGGTCGCTTCGCCGATAAGCTCTCGACCGCTTTTTATTTGCCCGTTTCCAAAGCGGTCCCACACAAGAAGAGCACTGTCTCCTCTTATCCACGCTGTTCTGACGATGCCTTTGGCCAGAAGATCGAAATCAACTCCTTCGGAAACCGATGTGAGGCTTATGCCCTTGTTGTCAAGATCAAGCACGATAGGTGATCCTGTAACACCGCAGGTGCCTTTGACAACTCTGCTGCCCATGTCTCCGAGGTTTTGGGGAGTTGTATTTCCAGTTGTTACGAATTTGTCGGCATTGTTGCGTATGGCTTGTATCTCCTGGGCCGAATATGTTGCGTCCGGGCCTTTGAATCCCATGTCGTTCATTGCTGAAGGATTCCATTTTTTCATAAGTTCGTACTCACTCGAATTTACCTTGTACTGGCCTCCCCCGGCTGATTCGAACATACCGCCGCCAGTCCCGTCCGGTCCGCCCGATGG
Organism: Oligoflexales bacterium; assembly: GCA_015232735.1. The sequence continues at coordinate 5,123 of JADFZC010000146.1, forward strand.
TCTGCCTGAAAACCATGATGATGGAGATCCTGAACCCGAAAAGACGTTTGAGATGCTTGGAAGGGACGACCAGGAATTATTATTGGAAGAGGTTGAATATGGTGCGGTGCGGGAGCTGTCAAACACATTTGAAACAAATGGATTGGTGCCGCCCTGGCTGTAATTATATGGCGGAGTGACGACCGGTGGATAAGTTGAACCCGCAGTCTGGCCGTTTGAGGTGTAGGGTGGAATATAGTTTGGCTGATATTGAATTGTTGGAATTGTTGGAATAGCGGGGGCCGGAGGGATGGTCAATACCCTGCCTTTATTTGCGCCTTCTTCTCCTTTTATTCCAAAATCAAATGAAATCCAGGGAGTTATTGCCTCGCTTCCGTTCTGCTGGCTTTTTGGTACGCTTTCCTCTTCCACCCTTTCAGTAACATCTCCGGATCTTTTTCCTTCCTCTTTTTCACCAGCGTCTTGCGACTCCGCTTTATCGACATCAACAGATGGGTCATTCTTTTTTGAATCCTTTTCAACTGTCCCGTTGAATCCGTTGGAACTTCCACAGGCACCTAACAGGAAAATCATGGCTAAGGTTAACTGATGTCCGTTATTTGAATTCATGGTGTATCTCTCCCTTAATGTATTTAATCTTCTTGAAGCAAGAATGTTGTGCTCATGTTCACTTCCTGAAAGAAAATTCTTGCCATTTCAGATTGTTGTCGGTTTTGAGATATCCAGCAGCACCATCGTCAGCAACGATTGTAAATTACAGGGCATTTCATTTTACGTAAAAAATATATGCAATTCTTACTCCAACTTTGAAGTGTTTCTACAATTATTACATGTTGTTGACATTTATGAGATAAGGTAAGGACACAGTTTCCACGAGAGAATATCCTGTGCAAAGAAGAAGAGGGAAATTTGGTCCGGTTTTGGCAGGTAAATCTGTTAACCGATTGAAACTAAATTAATAGTCAACCAATTCACTGGTCAGGACATTTCATTTTGCTTTGATAATCAGCGTAATTTTCATTAGTGAGATGATTCGTAAGAAAAAATTTAAAAACAATTCTGAAAAAAATTGTCACTTTCGATGTCAATGCAGGCACTGCGAAATATGGTTTATTACGGTTTTATTAGATTGCCCGGATGGTGAAGGGAATGAGGAATCTTGATGCTGCTCTGGCACCATAGAACACGAGATGACGAATTCTCTGAAAACAGGACCAATTCTGAACTCCGGGATGGTGGCAAAAGTTCTTTTTCCATTCCGAGGTTGGGTTGCAATTGTTTCAGTATGGTAATTATTAGAA
>JADFZC010000147.1 GCA_015232735.1 Oligoflexales bacterium
ACCAAAACCCCGCTGCGGTAGTCTACATAGGTTGTCGATCCACCGCTATAGTACGAACGCGTTCCACCCCAAATGAATGCCTTCTTCAAGGAGGGGATCAAAAGGGCCACATCGGCGTTATATATCGGCCACAGGGGCGGTGTTGTGGCGTCGCTCGAATAGGATCCAAAAAAGGAATACATGGCAGATCCGCTTGCCTGATTTACGATATAAAATGAATAACCGTTGCTCAACACAATAAGTTCGTTTCCAACCGTGATTGGGGGGTAATATGTATACAGCGCATAGGAGGCACTTGCAAGGTTTCCGCTTGTCCAGATATTCGAGCTCGCATTGTAATTAAGAAGGCTGTAACTGCTGTTGTATGAGCTGAAGAAATGAAGCAGATTGCTGTCATCCGGATCCACATTTGCGCCATGATAACCTGGATAAATATTGCTCCGAATAAATGTATTTGCCGGCAGGTTGGCTTTCTGAGTTACGGTGGCGGCTTCCAGATCCAAAAGATAACTTGTCATGTTGCTGGAAGAATTGGAAACTCCGCCAGCGATAAACATCTTGCCTGAAAGAGGCAGCATGCCTGCATCATACAGTGCAGGAACTCCGGAAACATATTTTTCCGCCAGCCATGGATTCCCAGCGGGAAGCTGCTGACTGTCATAAAGGGTATATGCAAAATCATATGTCGATCCATTCCAATGGCCGGAACTCGAAACAAAAATCAGATATCTGCCGTCACTTTCAACATTATGCCATGAATATGACGAAAGAGTCGGCGCCGAATCCTGGGGATCGGGATCAATCCAGCTGTTTCCAGTCAGATCGTAGGCAAATAAATCATTTTTATTGTTTCCGCTGTTGTCCTGTCCGAACAACAGAAAAACATAATTGCCGGCTTTTTGAAGAAGGAAGTTCCTCCGGGCTGTTGGCAGATAATCCCCGGTTGTCGTATTGAGACTGCTCCATAGATTGGTCGTTGGATTATAGCGTCCGCCAGTCAGACTACTGTCGCCGTCAAAGCCCACCACAACAACCTCGCTCCCAGTCCAGACAGCGTTATAATAATGGTAATAGCTGCTGCCATCCAAACGGCGCATCTGGGGGGCATTTGTTGTTGAGGTGATGTCATCGTAGCACTTGTTGACTGTGGTCTTGGCAAGTGAAACAGTGGATGAAAAGGGGTCATTGATATTCATAAACCGGACCTTCCCGCTATCACCCTTGTAGAAAATATATGCGTAATAAATTCCACAGTTACTGAATTTATCAAGAATACTAACGCTTTTTGACGTTTTTATGGATTCAAATGTAAGACTTGTCGGTACCGTATAGGCAGCATACCCGATCTGATAATAAAAGGCCATCTCCTCTGCCGTCGAAGGATTTACAATACTGGAGAAATTCAAAGTCAAAGGGGATGAGCTCACGCTCACGCTGAACTGCGGTACGAAATAGGAGGTTCCATTTGAAAAATAGTCCAGATAGAAGCTCTTGGTTATGACATCAGACTCGAGACCGTTGGCATTTGCGTACTTCACAAGCAAATTATTGCTGAAAGGACTCTGGATATAGCCATTGACTGAAGCTGTTATGTCTATGATATTTTCAATATCGAAATTAAATGTGTAGTTTGTCTTGATAGGCCGCCAAAGTCCCTCACTGTAGGAATCCTTGACCATCATGAGCACTCCATCGCTTGGAGGTATCAGCATGAGCTCGGCATATATTGAGGGAATGATGCTCTGCCCGCCACCGGTGGTAAATTTGTTAGTGATGCTGAATGAACCATTTTCACTGGTTTCTAATCCAAGAGTGACATCTTCAATAGCCGTATTCTGGGAACCTTCAACACTGACAGACTCGACCTGCCCTCTGTCAAAACCATCCTTCTCAAAAAACAGGTTGTGAGTTCCCGGGGGAACATCCGATATGGTGTAACTGCCATCGGTACCGCTAAGCGCACTGTAACTTGTACCGGGTATGTATACAGAAATGCCCGCATAGTCGCTGATTCCCGAATCAGCAGTCAATGTAACCTTGCCCGATATGGAACCGAATTTCTGGAGTTTGATTCTGCCGACCGAGGTGGCTATCCCGGTGACTGACCTTACCTGATTTACACGGATGCCGCGGTTAGGCGCCTGCGTCACCAGCGACAACGATGAGATATTTAATGAACTTCCTGTTACGATGATATCGTGCTGCCCTGGAGGCACCTCATTTATGAAAAACTGGCCGCTTTTGCTTAGATTTAATTTGTTGGTACTGGCTCTTCCAACGATGAATCCATCTGCAGAACACGGGTCGACATCGGATGGTATATCGATTATGAGCTGACCGGTCAGACCTGACGGCTCGGGTATGCTGCTCTGTGCTGTAGGACATGCCATCGCCAGTGCCGCTACACCACTTACGGAGGCTGCTGTTGATGACGTGGAGGAACTTCCTGAAGAAGTTGAAGTGGTTGACGTCGATGTCGTGGCTACGGCAGCCTGGGTGGTTGACGTCGTCGACGCTGTTGCAGCAGGAACGGAAATTGAAACATCATTCACTTTTATATAGGATGTCCCATCGCAGGTAAATATGGTGCGGTCGGCAACAGAATAGACAAGATTGTTTTTTATGCTTTCACTGCACAGTGGAAATTCCTGCTGACTGTTGAATATCGAGATTGACGGCTGGGGATTGACATTTCCCCCAGCGCCTCCACCGCCATTATCCCCACCACCTGAACTTTTACCTGAACATCCGCCGACTGATAAAAAAGTGATAATGATCATGGCAACCATTGCGCTGAAGATGCAATGACATCTGCAGTAAAAAAAATGGTCCTTTGTATCGTTTCCAAAACAGTCATCGAAGGGCATATATTCCTCCTGGCAGATTATTTGGATTTCTGCTCCAATAAATCCAGGACATCATTTAACCGATCATACAAATCAATAAGACCGCAATTCATTTCACCAATATCACCTGTTTTATCGACATCTATCAAAATATCTTTAAAATACCAGGGATTGACCGTTTAAAGCCGGAAAGAGCCCATTCAAAAAACCATGGAAAATAAAGAATTAATTGTTTTTTTTTACATTTTTCTCAAGCCGGATCAGACAGTTCCGATAAAATGACCGTCGTCGTTATTTTATGACGATGGCAGTTTATTTATATAAAGCCAATATAGGATCATACCCTGTGAAAAAATTCGGAGGCGCTTTCAGATTCAACATCCTATTCATCCTGCTTTGCGGATGCAGCGGTGAGGTAAGACAGGCAATCTCCGTTCACAAACCTTACAAACACGTTGTTATCTTACCGCCTGTAGAAGGAATCATCAACCAGACAGAAAAAGACGCGGAATTTGCTACCGCTATCGAATCCATTCTCATTGAGCATAATTTGCCAAAAAATATAAAGCTTATAAAAGAAAATCGCAGTTTCAGTTATCAATTAGTGCTCAAGACTGAAAACTTCTCGTTTTGTCTCAACGGCGTAAAATTATGCAAATTTGAGATCAAAAGCATAAAGCTTGAGAACGGGCAAATCTTTGTCACGGGGGATATTCCCTTATCCATCGAACCGAAAAGCAACCGTTCATCTGAAAATGAACAAACTGTTAATGAGCCTGTTAAAAATCATATGGACGATGACACTTCATCATTCGAAACCGGAAAATGTCTTTTCCAGCAGAATGGCGAACTCATTCCAGCCACTAAAATTATCTTTCGAAAGGAAGGGTTGCCATACGAGGCTTACGTTGCAGACGGCAGAATCCTTGAAATCAATGACCGATTCATCAATGCCGAAGGAAAGGCGCATATCTGGAACAGCAACCCTGTCAAAGGCAAGATTACGGAATATACATTTCCCATTGCAAATGAAAATGGCCCCCTTGCCAACAAAAACTTTGTAACCATAACAAGTCATCAAGAAAAAGCCATTGGAAACAAGGGGACATTTGATTTTCCACCACAGAAGGATCCGCGTTTTGAAGAGACGTCTCTGTTCACAAATGCAAACAGAATTCTTGCATGGTTTAAAAATCTTGGGGTCGACCAGTTCTCCGAACAGGCAATACCCCTGATAATTGATGACGACATGACAGATTCGTCTATGATCAACAATTCTGTCTATACAATCCCTGATGACAAAACCCCCCCGACTGTCATTGTCGGCAAAGGTGATGACAAAAATCTTAAGAACCTTAGAACAGACAGCAGCGTAATATTCCATGAACTCAGCCATCATTTTATATACCGCACAATAAAAACCCTTCAGGGAGATTCGATTGTCTATCATGAGGGACTTTCGGATTACTTCGCTGCAGCTGTCAGCAATGATCCATGCATCGGTCCCGGAACCTGTCCGGAAAATTCAAATATATGTTATCTGCCGGGAGAGTGCCTTAGAACAGCTTCAAACAATCTCGCTCTCGGCAGTCCTGATATGCCAAAAGATTTTCATCTCAAAGGACAGATCATATCAGGAACTCTTTGGTCGATACGTTCCCTCCTTGAACCTTCCGTCAGAGATTCGTTCGACCGTTTCGCAGTCCATGCGGTTTCATTCCTATCATCAAGTCCAGATATTGCTGACTTTGGCGATGTTCTCCTTATCGCTGACTCACAGCTCAATAAAGGATCTTTCTGCAATCTGATCAAACAGGAACTTTCAAGGCGTGCCTTTCCGTTCAATGATCAGAGATTTTTATGTCAAACTACTATGCCTTCGAAAGCCGAAGGGGCATTAAAAGATATCGAAGAGGCAAATATCAGGCAAAAGGAACAGTCCGGCTTGTATAATAAAAACGAAACAAACACAGATAACACTTCATGGGAAACGTCTCATCTTTCAAAAAACGACCTTAAAAAGGAGAATCCTCCAGAGATCCAAAATAAGACCACGAACGAAAAAGATCAAAATACCGCACAGTCACAGCCTTCCAGCCTGAAAGATGAACACAGCCCATATTGCGGCATCTTCCCGGGAAATTTTAGGTACAAGTTCATATGGCTGAATATTTTGTTTCTGGCTCTGCCCTTGATTTGCTCCTTAAATACAGGCAAAGCATGCACCATTCGGCGGAAGTGATCGGCAACATCTGGTTATGAGATTTGAGTCAGCTGCTTAAGACGGGACTGCAGTATTTTTTACTTTCTGATAATGAAGAATTTTTATAGGCACTGCCGAAGGTGAGTCTGCGCCAGATTTTTTCGACAGGTCCCATTCCAATGTACTTGAACCAATAGTGACAGAATACAAAAACCAGGAAGTAACAGACAAACCCCATGGCTGTCAGAAATGCTGGCCCGACTTTCCAGTAAAGGCCGATTCCGTAATGATAAAGCAAAAGCGATCCGAAAATGGTATGCAAAAGATAGGCGGTCAACGACAACCGTCCAACCGGAATGAAGAAATATAGAAACCTGGCAGATCTGGGCGAGCTTGCAATCAAAACCATGGAACATATATAAAAACAGGCAAAAGCAATTCCCATTACGGAATTGATGACAGATGGAAGATCTTTTATCGCGTATTGGATTAAAAAGAATCCCAATATTGACAGAAAGGAAAAGATCCAGATCCTCTTTATTGTTATGACTCTCTCAAACACCTTTCTGTGAAAGCCGGCCTTACCGGCTGCAAGCCCAAACAGGAAAATGCCAAAAAGCCGTATGTAATATCCAAATAGCGGTATGGCCGCTTTAAGACTGGTTCCATACCCATGGCCAAACCAGGTATACCACTGAATATAATCGATAATCCTTTGTTTTGTTATATCAAGAAAACCTCCGGAGGCATATACCTGCTGGGCCATCGCCTCATTGTAGCCAAAATCGAATAAGCTAAGATTTAGGGCAATGTCGCCTTGCCAGATCTGGAAATGGGATAAAATTGCAACTCCAATTTCAACAAAGCTGAAACCAAGGCACATGACCGCTAGCCAAATTGTCTGCCTCACAGAAAGTCTAAAACATGGTACTAAAAAGAAACCCAGCCAGGCATAGGTCAGAAGAATATCGCCGCTCCACACAAACATGATATGCAGTATGCCAAATATGGCCAGAAAAAAGAGCCGGCGCATCATCAACCGATATGAATACAGTCCTTTTGACTTAAGGTTGTCTATGAAAATAAACATGCTTAGTCCAAAAAGAAATGCAAAAATTGGATAAAAACGCTGATTTAAAAAGATCATGCTGAATCGGTTCGCCAATTCATCAAGGGGCCCTGAAATGCCTCCGTAATTCAGTGTCATTTCACTTACCTTTGAATTTATCGAAGGCAGATTCACCATCATTATTCCCATCATGGCCAATCCCCTTACGGCATCTATCACAGCGATACGTTTCGGCTTGTTTACAGGTTCATTCATAAAAATTTCCTTTGGAAAGATACGGCCTGATGAGGCTCAACTCCATATA
>JADFZC010000148.1 GCA_015232735.1 Oligoflexales bacterium
TGGTTAGCTTGAATAACCTCGCCCTGAAGGACGAGGTTTCCTTGAACTTGATGAACTATACTCAAACTTGTCGCGCTAAGGAAAGTGAATATTGTGAATGCGATAAATTCCCAGCCGCTCTTCAAATCCCTGAATATGCAAGTTTCATTATTACGAGCGTAGCGAAAAGTCCTGGGGCATAAGGACACTCAAAGGATGCCCTTGCACACTTCTTTCCGATATGCTATCAAGGCTATATTTTTAAAGGATAATGTGCTGACAAACAGGTCAAAAGACAACAAAAGGATTTTGATAACCGCCTATCACAGGGTGGGTGAACCGCAAAAGGGGGCAAGGTACCGGGGGATGTTTGTCACTCCCGGAATACTGGCCTGCCATATCAAATGGCTGTTCTTTCTAGGCTATAAGTTCACTACAGTTTCGGGAGCGTTCATGGACGGGGTGGATGGCCGTGTGGCATGTATAACGTTTGACGACGGCTACCTTGACAATTATGAGCAGGCGTTTCCTGTATTAAGGGAGCTGGGGGTCTCAGCAACCGTCTTTGTGGTGACCTCGGATGTCGGAAAGAGAAACCATGTCTTCAGGGAGGCTGGCGAAAAGTCCCCATCCGACCTGATGGACTGGCAGCATCTGAAATCCCTGAAGGAGGCCGGCTGGGAAATTGGAAGCCATGCCAGCGAACATGTTCATCTCGACAGATATGGCGGTGAAAGACAAAGGGAACTGGTTTCAGTCTCCCAGGAGGCTTTAATCCTGAATCTGGGCGAGCGCGCAAATTCATTTGCCTACCCTTATGGCGCCTATAATTCAAATACGCTGGATGCCTTGAGTGAAGCAGGTTTCAGGTTTGGCCTGACCATAAGAGAAGGACTCAACGGCCCTAATGTAAATCCCCTGGAACTCAGGCGATCATGCCTGAAGGGATACAGATGGATCCACAGATTCCTGCCGCTTGGGATTTCCGGGGTTTTTGGCGCCTGAAAGCGCCAAAAGACCTTTCCGGTTAGAATCTGGCGTTTACACCGACATTGGCGTATTGGCTTGAGATTTGCGTAAATCCGCCGCCGTCCTTGAACGTCCCGGAGTATTTGTCGTCCATGGATGCATAGGAAACTGTATAATAGAACATGCTTTCGGCTTCAGGCCTTAATTCGAGGGCCAGTGAATATCCGTTGACAGCATGCTGTTTCTCGCCACCCAGCTTGAAGTTGTCCTGCGTGACTTTGAGTATGGTGGATACCATGGGTGTGAATTTGTGTCTGTAAAGGGCCACGATCGCGTTTACATCCACCTTCTTTGCCTTTGAGATAGTGCCGTTCATTATACTGACCTTGTCATATTCAGGTTCCGCTGCCATGTCGTATTCAATGTGGAAGGTGGCAGGGCCGGCCAGGATTTTTGTACCTACACCGGTGACGTTTGTAAAATACTTTTTGCTCTTTGTGACAACGCCAGTGGCTGTTGCGGTGAATTCATCCGGTTGATGGGGCACGGATGTATAGCCGATAATGGGCTTGACGATTCCGTTGAAGTCGCCTCTCCACTGAATACCGTAGGCCAGGTCGCCATTATATTTCTTGGCGGTTCCCGTGTTGGTCGTGGCAGTTGCCGCAGGGGTTGTGTACTTGGACCCGCCGTAGAGGGTGTTGAATGACCAAAGGGCGAATACCTGCTTGGCAACGGTATACTCCGCCCTGACCCCGGCGGATGATGACCATGGCCACACAAAGGAAGCCACAAATTTTGAATTGTGGTACATGTCGAGTGACGATTCGCTTCCCTCGATTGATCCCGAGTTGATGGGAACCTTCCCTATCATTAATGCTAGATCACCGATTTTGTGTGTCACGAACATGTAATCCGCCATAATCATGAAACCTGCGGCATCCTTTGCCAGATCCGTTTTTTCCTTGTCAAAACGGATTCTCGTGCGGAAGGCGAGGTTTGGCGCAACTTCGGTTCTGAAATTGATGCGGTTTCGTGCGGAATTGAAAAGTGAAGTATTTGTTTTTACTTCGGTTGTATCATTTTTTTGCTTGTCCACGTTTGATGTTAACTCAAGTTTGAATTCATAATCCCATGAATATTTTTTTTCGGGCGGCTTTGGCGGCTCGGGCGGCTTCGCAACCTCTGGTTTTACATCCTCCTTTGCGGCATCCTGCGCCAGAAGATGCTGGCTGAAAAACAAAAACAATCCAATGGCTAACAATCTGATCATAAGAAATCTTCCTCCTAGGCAGTTTAAAAAAAAAATTGATTTTTTGATATTACCGTCATCTGCCGAAATAATAAAGCCTCCATTTGAAAAATGGAAAAAAAAAATGTTTTTTATTTTTTTGTTTCGGTTTTGAAGCAGGAGGGGGTGTCTATTTTTTAATCTGCAGCTTTTGTCCTCATAGGTATTTTTACCTAAATGAAACTGGAAAATTGGCGGCAGACAGCGGGTGTAAAGAAGGTGTGTATTGAATCCCGGCTGGGTTTTGAAAGACAATCAGAAAGGATTTTTTGGGATGAGGATATAAAAAATTCATCAGGGAAGCTTTTTTTTTTAACATTCTTTGATACTTTTTGTTACCATATTATGTATTGAACGGAAAAATTTTCCATCTAACACCGATTTCATTTTTTGGAGAGAGTGCCTATGAAAAGAATTTTACGATTGGCCACATTTGCATTTCTGCTGTCTCTTTTTATCCCATCGGGTCTTGTTTTCGCGGAGGATAAGCCGGTAAGCGTCACTTTCATCAATCCGGGGGCTTCCGATGCGAAGCATACGACAGGGGATTTCTGGCTGCTTGTCAGTACCTTCATGCAGGCAGCCGCGAAAAGCCTTGGTTTCGAGCTTGAAATACTCTATGGCGAACGAAAGTTTGAGCCCATGGAAAAACATGCGAAGGATATTGCGGCCCGTCCCAAAAAACCTGACTATATTGTAATCGTGAACGAGAAGGATGTAGGACCGCGTCTACTTGATATTCTGAAGGATACGGGGTCAAAAATATTCATAATGTCAAACGACCTCAAACCCGATCAATACAAAGATGTAGGACTTCCCCGCGAGAAGATCAAAAATCTGATCGGATCAATGGTATCTGATAATGTATATGCCGGCGAAGCTATGATGGAATCTCTTGTAAAGGCTGCAAAGTCGCTTCCCGCCAAGAAAAACAATCTGCTTATCGTATCGGGCGACCGTGCCACACCCGCATCCCTTGAAAGGGAGGAGGGTCTTAAAAAGGTGCTTGAAAAGCATAAGGGTAAAATTGAAGTCAAACAGACTGTCTATGGCGAGTGGCGCGAAGACAAGGCCTATGACGCATCAAAGGCCCTCTTTCCCCGCTATCCTGATATAGACATGGTTTTTGCGGCAAATGACCCTATCGCTTTCGGTGCGATAAAGGCTATGACCGAAGCGGGCAAGAAACCGGGAAAAGACATTCTTGTAACCGGTCTCAACTGGTCACAGGACGCCCTGAAAAAGATCAAGGAAGGCGAGATGGTCTCTTCTGCAGGCGGACACTTCATGACAGGCGGATGGGCTCTCGTGATGCTTTACGACTATCATCGCGGCAAGGATTTTGGAAAGAACGGCGAATATCGTTTGAGATACAAGATCTTCGATATCATAGACAAGGGAAACCTTCCAAAGTGGGAACCCCTTTTGCAAATCGAGTCGTGGGATAAAATTGACTTCAAAAAATATACCAAGACCCATAATCCCAAGTTGAAGGATTATGATTTCAGGCTCCTTAAAAAGTAGCGGGCAAAAATATTGACTTCAGCCATAGTGCCGCTGCCTGCGGCGGCACGCTGCCCAAAGCAATTTCAATGTTATGGGTAATTCTATAAATTCACAAAAACCTTCATAGATAATCATGTGATATGCCAGTAAAAAAATTTGCGGATGCGATTTTTGCTAAAGTAAATTTTTTCTCTCCCGACAATCCTAAGGTACGGGACTTGTAACCGTCTTCTGTCCCTTGACTGTTTACCGTATTTATTAACTTGGATTGGTGTTTAGGATGAAAAAAGAAATGTCAGCATCGCTCAGCAAAAGACTTCTTGTCAGAATTCTTATCGCCAGCACTATCATTACCACAGTCATGACACTGGTTTCCTTTTATTTTGACTACCTGACAGAGATGGGGGTCTTAAACGATACCTTCACCCAGCTTGAAAGCGTCACGCTCCCCTCGCTTTCAAGATCCATTTACGATGCCGACAAGTCGACAACCCAGCTGCAGCTTGACAACATAACCAAGCTTGCATCGATAATAAGTGTGGAAATCTACGACCCGAAGGGCAAGCCGACGCAAAACGCGAAGGCGCAGGTGACCACAGGCCAGAATCTTATCGTCAAAACATATCCCCTGGTATATGTCGAGGACAAGCTCGATCTCGGAAAGGCGGTGATAACGGCCACGAAGAAATATATTTATGAGAGAATAATTAAAAAGGCCGTTCTGTTTTTTTTCACGCAGGGTCTCAAGACCTTCGCGACTTCCATCATAATACTTCAGATAATAAACCACCTCGTTGTGAATCCCCTGATTAAACTTAACAGGGCGGCTGAAAAACTGTCAACGGGCAACATGGATTATGAGATATCCCATTCAAGTGAGAATCAGAAAAAAGATGAAGGCGCGCTTGAAATGTCACGAAAGGACGAACTTGGAACGCTATCGAGGACATTCGTTGAGATGAAGAAGAACATAGCGTCAAAGATAGCTGTTATTGAAGAATATGCGAGGGATCTGGAAGCCAAGGTTCAGGAGAGGACCGCCGAACTTCAGAAAAAGACAAATAACATAAATGCCATTCTGCAGAATATGAAGCAGGGCATATTGACAGTGACCAGCAGTATGACAATTCATCCCGAGTATTCAAAGCATCTTGAGGAGATACTGGAGAAAAAGGACCTTTCGGATCTTCCTGTTGTTTCGACCATTTTCACCAGGTCGGATTTCAGCGAGGATATTAAATCCCAGATACATTCAGCTCTTAACTCGATTATCGGCGAAGATCCTCTTGCCTTCGTTTTAAATGAGGGGCTTCTGCCCAGAACGAGCAAACTTGTTTTTGATGATGGGCGCGTCAAACTTATTGAGATAGACTGGAACAAGATATTGGAGAATGACATTGTTGAAAGGGTGGTCGCCACCGTTCGTGACGTCACCGAACTGAGAAGGCTCGAACAGGAGTCCGAGGCGCACAGGAGGGAACTTGAGATGATCGGGGAAATTCTACTGATCTCTCAAAAGGACTTTTCCGAGTTTGTCAACAATTCGCTTGAATTTATCAATCAAAACCATGCGCTTTTGTCCAAGTCCAAGGAGAGGGACAGCGGCGTGATAGCGGTTCTCTTCAGAAACATGCATACGATAAAGGGCAATGCCCGTCTTCATGGATTCAAGAGGATTTGCGAAGCCGTTCATAAAGCTGAGCAGACCTACGATATGCTCAGGCTCAGGGAGCAGGTTGATTGGGATTCGGCGCAGCTTATCGATGAGCTCAAGGCTGTCGAGAATCTGATAAAGAAATACAGTGAGATCAGTGAAATCAAACTCGGCCGGTCGAATACCGATGCATCGCACGATGATGTCGTGATAAGCAGAAGCTTCATAAATTCCCTTTCGGAGCCGGTACTGAACCTCAACGTGGACAATCCTGGCGAGGTGAGGGATACTTTTGACAAGCTGAAGGCGTTTTTTACATGGGTAAATACCTTTGAGTTTTCGGAATGTGTTTCCGGAATATTGAAGGGGATGCCCATTCTGGCCAGGGAACTCGGAAAGGAGCCTCCCGATGTCAAGATTCACAATCAACAGATAAGGCTTTCAAAACCCGAGAATGATCTTCTTAAAAACATACTGATGCATTCGTTCCGCAACGCCATAGATCATGGAATAGAGTCGCCCGAAGAGCGTATGGAGGCGGGAAAGCCTGTCAAGGGCAACATTTATATAGCTGTTGACATTGTAAATTTCAATCTGAGGATCCATCAGAAGGATGATGGAAGGGGACTTGACCTCAAGGCGATCAGGGAAAAGGCGATCGAGAGGGAAGTGATACGTGCGGATCAGCAGCTTACACTTCAGGAAACAGCCAACCTGGTTTTCATTCAGGGTATGTCAACCGCAAAGAAGGTAACGCATATTTCCGGGCGCGGAGTCGGAATGAACGTGATAAAGAAATTTGTTGAAGCCGAAGGCGGTACAGTGGAACTTGTCCTTGATCCCGGCTCGGAGCGTGACGGCTGTGTCCCGTTTCACATCTCGATAACAATTCCAAGGCACAGGCAGTTCAAAGACTTGAAACAGCAGGCGGCATGACCTTAGAGCCTGCTGTCTTTCTGTCACTCTTCAAAACTTCTTCTGCAGTCGTTGAAAGCGAT
>JADFZC010000149.1 GCA_015232735.1 Oligoflexales bacterium
GTAAAGTACATAATAAACAAAATTCATATTTCCTGAAGATATCGCCAAAAGCAGATTATAGAGTATCATGACAAGGATAATGCCGTTATACAGAAACTGGGCTGCGTATTCATGCTTCTTTTCAACCGCGAATTTTTTCAAGGACCATAGAAAAAGTGGTATCTGTATTGAGCCGCTGCTTTTGATTTTGAGATAAAAAGTCTCGCCATCAGGATTTTCGAGTGTCAGGGGAAAGACTGTGTTTATATAGTCAAGTTCACGTTCCTTGAATGGAAACAGGTTTCCGCCTCTGCTTGCTTTTACAAGTCCGTCCAGGCCTGTATAATAAAATTCTATTTCGTTTAACAGTGGATAGCCCACCTCCAGGTACCAGTTTTTTTCCAATTTCGGATCAGGCTTGATCTTGAATTTCAGCCAGTATGTGGAACCTGTGTATCCGAAGTTTGGCACATCCCACATGCTTTTTTTCCACAAGATGTTGATTTTTTTTGACTGAATATCGTCATAAGTCACCGTTCCCGCCTTATCCTCAAAATATTCAACATTTTTTCCAAGATCATATTTTTCCATTCCGGCACTGACCAGGACTGTCAGGTCAGAAACATTTTTTGCCGGCAATGCGGATGAGGGGAATTTGCTCAAATTCGATGTGTCATTGTTTTCAAGCGATATCGCCCTGTCACAGGAAGAGCCTATTAAAAACGACAATCCGATGGAAATAAAAAGAATCCATAGGAATTCAGCGATATTCAGGCTTTTCATGGGAAATTCCCCTGAATTTTCTTCAGGCGTGAGCATTCTTTTTTTGAAAAATGTTCGTTTCAAGAGATTATTTCCCTCTCAAAATGTTTTTTTAAAAGCGATCATCATTTAGTGGCAGAAAACGAGTTTGGAATTTGCTCATTTTCCGTCAGAAAAAGTTATCCTTTTGAGAAAAAGGTCCATGATATGTTTCGGCAATTTACCGGTTTTATTTATTTGGAATATAGGCGCCAAGGTTGGGTTTATTCAAAAAATATAAATAAATGTCTTCTGGTTATGGCTGGTTGGGGGGATGGGGAAAAATTGGAACGGCTTCAGAGGGAACACAATACGGTCCAGTAATGGGCCCCGATGTCACAGGGCCTTCAGCTCGGCTGCGGCTATGATAACCTTCTGAATCTCCGAGGTGCCTTCATAAATTTCCGTGATCTTTGCATCTCTGAAATGCCTTTCAACCGGATATTCCTTGGTATAGCCGTTGCCGCCGACAATTTGAATTGCCTTGGTCGTTATCCACATTGCCGATTCAGCGGCATACAGCTTGGCCTGTGCGCTTGCTTTTGAGTAGTCAAGACCTATGTCCTTAAGTTCGCTCGCATGATGCACAAGAAGCCTTGAAGCGGCCAGCCTTGTACTCATTTCTGCGATCATAAACTGTATTCCCTGGAGGCTGGATATGGGACTGCCAAACTGAATCCTCTCAGTTGAATATTTTTTGGCATATCTGAAAGCCGCTTCAGCTATCCCGACTGCCTGTGCACCGATGCTGATCCTTCCGCTGTTCAGGGTATGCATGGCAATCTTGAAACCCTTCTCCCGCTCTCCAAGGAGATTCTCCTTTGGAACCTGGACTTTGTCCAAGAATATCTGGGCGGTGGAGGATCCTTTTATCCCCAGTTTTTTCTCGCATCGGTTGACACTGAATCCCGGCGTCTTTGTCTCGACAATAAACGCGGAAATACCCCTGTGATCCTTTGTATTTGTTGTTTTGGCAAAGACAATGGCCACATCCGCTTCCTTGCCGTTTGTGACAAAACTCTTGGTCCCTGTGAGTTCGTAATGGGTGCCTTTGTCAGAAGCCACTGTCTGGATGGAACCTGCGTCGCTTCCGGCATTCGGTTCCGTCAGACAGAAACATCCTACATGTTCTCCTGATGCCAGTTTGGGCAGATACTTTCGTTTCTGACTGTCAGTGCCAAAATCTATGATGGGACCGTTGGCGAGCGAGTTTTGAGCGGCCACCAGCACTCCACAGGATGCACATCCCCTTGATATTTCTTCTACAATTATGGAGTATTCAATTGATTTCATGCCGCTGCCGCCATATTCCTCCGGTACGAGGATCCCCATAAAACCGTTCTCTGCAATCTTGGCTCTCAAATCCTTGGGAATCTCGCCTTCTTCATCGATGGCAGCTGCCCTGGGCATAATCTCATTGTTTGAAAATTTCTCGACCGCATCCTTTACAACGCTGTATTCCTTATCAATAATCATAAGAGTCCCTCTCCTTGCATCCATCTTGTTCAATTCAAAAATCAACCCGACAACCATATCAAAAGGATGAAATAAAGACAACATATACCAAATCCAGGGCTGCGATCGGATAACCGTTATCAGGCAGGTAAAGATATCAAAGGCTCTGTGACTTAAGGTTCTTCAGTTCAAATTTTTTAATTTTTCCATTTGGGTTGTCAGGCGGTTTCTTTCATTGTGGAAGATGGGTCAATCAAAAGGGCAACGGTCATTTTCCTGCCCGTCCCCTCCAGTATGAAATTTTCATGTTTCACCCACATTTCCGGCTTCAGGTAATCCCTGCCATCCTTGGAAATGAGAATTTCGCCATCCTTTGCAAAGGCCTCTATCTGCCTGGTTATATGCACTGCGGTTCCAATAGCGGTATAATCTGTTCTCAAAGGGCTTCCTATGGCGCCTACCACGGCTTCGCCATAATGAATTGCCATCTTGTAATTGAAAGTCATCTCGTATTTGGCATTCCAAAGATTCAAAAGGGAAGTCAGCTTTTTGCTCATGTTTATCGCGCAGACGGCGGCCTGTTCCACCTGGACCTCGGCGGTTTCATTTGTCGGGACACCAAAAAGAGCTCTGATGGAGCCATCCTCGAAACGGTCGACGATACCCTTGCTGGAAAAAATGATTGAGGTCATTTCAGAATAGTACTCGCATAAAATGTCCGCTATGTTCAAGGGGCCGAGTTCATCGAGGTTTTCTTTGAAACGACTGATATTTACGATAAGGATCGTCACCTTGGTGTTTTTGGGCTTGTTGTCGAATACTGATTCTCCCTCGAGAATGCCTTTTATCAGTTCCGGCGGCAGAAATCGTCTCAAAACCCCGTCGGCAATCTCCCTGTTCAGGGCTGAAATCCGCATCTCGCCTTTCTTGAGTTTTAACAGGTTTTTAACGAGACTTAAAAGTTCAAGTTTGTCAAATGGCTTGCCAAGGAATGCATCGGCGCCCAGATGCAAGCCCTCCTTTTTTGATACCGGGTCGTTTTTGGCTGTCAGAAGGATTGCGGGAATGGATGACAGCTGATTGTCCTCCTTTATTTTTTGAATAAACTCAGGACCGGACATAACCGGCATCATCCAGTCGGACAGGATTATGTCAGGTCTGTCGAAGCGGCATTTTGATAAAGCCTCTTTTCCATTCAGCGCCGTGGATACTCTGTATCCGGACTCCTTGAAATATCCTGAAATCAACCGAAGCATGTCTATCGAATCTTCAACCAGGAGAATATGCTCCGCCCCCTCTGAGCCTCGGCACTCGCTTTCAATCGCATCTCTTTGTTCCGCTTCACGGGTCTCATCCATTTCTGCAAGATGCCAGTCCCTGATTTTTATCTCCCCGGCTGTTTCCGGCGATGCGCTGTCTCTGATTTCAAGGAGTTCCTTCATTATTTCATCCAGGACAGAGGCCGTATCCCAGGGATATTTAAACTGCCTTGCCTTGATATTCAATTTTTCTATTTCATTTGCGTGATTTTCCGATTTGTCCGAATGCAGCAAATATATTTTTGATGACGGGTTATAGAAACCGAATTCCTGGATGCTCCTGTTCGCATACATCCCCAAAAGGTCAACGTCGATGACAAAGGCCCGTACGCTAAATTTCCTGGATATTTCCCTTATTTCCAAAATATCACCGATGACTCTGACTTTCATGGATCTCTCATAAGCGGATACGACATTTTCAACGGAGCATCTGAGCGTGTTGTCACTTATTGCAATTACAATATCGATGGAAGGGCTGATCGTTTTCAGTACTGGAAATATTGCGGAAAAACAGCTCCCTCTCCCGTAGACGCTGGAGACATCCACCCGGCCCCCCATTTTTTCAGTGAGCTCCTTGGTTAAAGCGAGACCGATGCCGGAGCCGTCGCAGGTTTTTGGATGCGTGTCATCAACCTGGGCAAAAAGGTTGAAGAGTTTTTTCAGATTCTCCTCGGTTATGCCTGGTCCGTCATCTATGACAGATATTATCGCCTCATTTTCTATCTTTTGGAGGTTTAGGGTGATATTTCCATTTTCCCCAACAAATTTAAGGGCGTTTGAAAGATAGTTGAAAATGATTTTTTCCAGCGCATCGGTCTGCCCTCTTATGTAAATATTCTGGAGATTTTCCGCATCGTAGGGCATGTCATTTATTTTCATGCTGAACTTTACATTCTTTTTGTTTACGGCTTCCCTGAAATAGTCTCCTATTGCCTTTACAAGTTCGTTCATATTTACCGGCACAAGTTCAATTGAACTGTTTGCGATTGAATATTTCTGAAAATCAAGAAGCTGGTTGACAAGCCTGAGGAGTCTTCTGGAATTTTTCAGTGCCGTTATGATGTTGACATTTTCCGGCATCCTTGCTGATTCGCTTTCAAGGGGATTGAGAATCAGGGTTATGGGGGTTCTGATCTCATGGGAAATTCCCTGGAAAAAGCTTGTTTTAAGCCTGTCCATCTCCTTTAATTTGCTGTTTGCCACGACAAGCTCCCCTGTTTTCTCCTCGACTTTTCTCTCAAGGGTGTTGTTGAGTTCCTCTATGTTTTTTCTTGCCTCGTCTTGCTCTATTCTTATCTTGTCGCCCAGGGCAAATGAAAGAAGCACGATTTCCAGGGCCGATCCTATCTGTAAACTGTATTCTGTTATGAAAACTCTTGGAAGAACACCAGGGATCATAAGCCCAGTCATCACAGCTCCAATGAGCGTTGCACTGAATGCAAAAAAATAAAACCTCGCAGGTCTGTATCCCTTGAACCAGGAGAATATTCCGGCCATAAACAAAATTGACGCGCCTATGACTGGAAGAGGCGGGGTCATTGCCGCCGCTCCCCTGATGCCTGTCATCGAAAAAAACAGAACTATTACTATCCATGGATAAAAAGCTGCACTGATAATGTAATGCATTAAAGGCTGCCTCGTTTTCGTCTGCAGAAACGCCTGCGTGAACAGGGCTATAAGGCCGCAGCTCAATGAAGCGAAAATATATGGGGAAAATTTTGAAAGGAACATATTTTCAGGCCATAGATACTTGAAACCCAGACCGTTAAAAGACATCTGCAAAAGCAGGGATGAAAATGCGTAAAAGGAATATAGAATATAGACATGGCTTTTTATGGATACGAACAGAAACAGGTTATAAAGAATCATTACCGTAATCATGCCGTAATAAAGGCCGTAGATGATGGTTTCCCTCGATTTGACCGAATGGAAATATTCATGGTCCCATAAGGTCAGGGGCATTGTCATTGTACTGATGCTTTTGATGCGAAACATTATTAATACGCTATCGCCATCATACATGCTTAACGGGAAGACAAAATTTTGGTGATCCACTGGTCTGTGATAATAGGGATACTGGTTGCCTGTTTTAATCAAGCGCGAGTTTCCGTCTTTCGTGAACGCATAAAACTCAACGTAATTGAGAAAATGATAAGAAAGTTCAATGAAAAATTCGTCTCTCGCCGTGCTTCTGTTTTCAACTGCCAATCTCAGCCAGTATACTGATTCCGTATATCCCAGATTTGGAATCTTTTCATCACGGTGTGGTCTCCATTGCAGAGAGCCGCTTTTTCCTTCGAGAATCATTGAAGCATCAAGAAGGCCTGAAGGATCTTCCGCATAATCCAGATATTTTGAAAGGGCAATCCTTCCATCCCCGTCGTTTATGACTGCCTTTGGAATTTTTGACGTTATTTCCTCAAACGATGTTTGAACCGTCTTGCGGTCAACTGCTGAAACTTCCACTTCCGCGTGGACTGTCCTGTAACCTTTTTGCTCCCCGGCATGCACATTCTTTGAGACGGGGAGAATTAAAATCGGCACTAAAGCGATCAGCATCTTTGCCATGGCTGCTTTGGCAATGCACAATTTTTTTAGAATCACAATATTTTCCGTCCTGTTCATACAGCCTGCCTGTCATTGTTTGAAGCGTCACCTGCAAACTCCGGCGCATTTTCATGCACTATCTTGTAAAGAGCCGTATCTCCAATGCCTTTCAGATTGAATATCCCCGCTTTGCGCCACTTGTAGCCCGCAAGATTGTCTCTTACACTTGATGAAAAGAATATCTCTCCCGGTTCTGCTGTTTTTTCTATCCGTGATGCCAAATTCACTATCGG
>JADFZC010000150.1 GCA_015232735.1 Oligoflexales bacterium
CAAGCTTTCCGGTGAGCGTAAGCTTGCCTGACCCCTGAAGCATCGCGACTTCGGTTACAAGAAGCTCACCTCCGACTTTCGTCCATGCAAGGCCTGTGGCAAGTCCGACCTCATCCTGCGCATTCTGGGGTGAAATCCTGAATTTCCTAGGACCCAGATATTTCTTTATCGATCCTTCCGTGACACTTTCGGTTATCTTGCCTACCAGAATATCGGTTTTGGGCGGCTTTATCTCCTTCGCCTTTGCATCGGCACTCTTGCCCGAACTGGCTGCCTCGTCTTGTTCCTCCGGATCATCACCCTTCTTCTGCATATGTTTTCTTGCCAGTTTCCTGAGTACCGATCCGATCTCCCTTTCAAGCCCCCTTACCCCTGACTCCCTTGTATAATATCTTGCGAGTTCCCTCACCGCACCTGGGGTGAAAGTCACTTCATGGCTTTCAAGCCCGTTTTCCCTGAGCTGCTTCGGGACGAGATATTGTGTCGCTATCGCTATCTTTTCATCTTCCATATAACCGGATATGCTGATGATCTCCATTCGGTCGAGCAGAGCCGGAGGCACCGTGTCAAGCGTATTGGCCGTCGCCATGAAAAGAACCTTTGAGAGATCGAAATCGACATCGAGGTAATGATCGTTGAAAGTATGGTTTTGCTCCGGATCCAAAACCTCCAACAAGGCGGATGACGGATCCCCCCTGAAATCATGGCTCAGTTTGTCTATCTCATCGAGAAGCATCACAGGATTTGAGGAGCCCGCCTTCTTTATCGACATAACGATCTTCCCGGGCATTGATCCTATATATGTCCGCCTGTGTCCCCTGACTTCAGCCTCATCCCTCACGCCGCCAAGCGACAGCCTCACAAATTTCTTCCCGGTGGCGCTGGCGACACTGCGGGCAAGTGAGGTTTTTCCAACTCCGGGCGGCCCTACAAGACAAAGTATCGGCCCCTTCATTGAATTTGTCAAAGTCCTGACGGAAAGATATTCCAATATCCGGTCCTTCACCGCCTGAAGGCCATAATGGTCCCTCTCAAGGATCTTTTCCGCGTAATTGATATCCTGAATATCCGAAGTGTATTCGCCCCACGGAAGATAAAGAACCGTTTCGATATAATTCCTGACTACGGTCGCCTCAGCCGACATTGGAGACATAAGTTTAAGTTTTTTAAGCTCTTTTTGAAGTTTCTCGCGGGCTTCGGCGGACTTAAGGAGAAGATTCTGGCCGCCCACAGGGGAAATATAAGGAAGGTGATAATCCCGAAGGAGAATGAAAAGGATTTGAGGGATATTTCAAGAAAGATCATGAACAAGATATCCATCGTTCCTGTCGAGCATATGGATCTTGTTCTGATGCATGCATTTGTATGGAACAATCCTAAAGAGGACAAGAAACAGGATGAATTATTTGAAAAGCTGAGAGAGATTACCGCGACAGAGATCGATACTGCGGGATTGTCATTTCAGCATTAAAGGCATTGAAAGATATCAGATATCCTGTCTGAATAGCCGTTCTGGCAACAGAGTAATTTACGAAAATGTCCTAAATTTTGAGAAAATTCCAAATTTCAAATTCAGAATTCCATAAAAAAATCTAACGATCATAAGAAACAGACCGATAAAAGGTAAAAGATCTTTATCGGGTATTGAAATTTAGGATGATTTTTTATGAAAGCACTTGGGAACATAGACGAGACACTAAAATTTGTGGAAAACCTTAAAAGCCAGTGGATGGCGACGGTCGATGCCATTGTCGACCCGCTTATGATTGTGGATCGGAATTACAGGATTCAAAAGGCCAACAAGGCTCTCTCGAAAGAAGTCGGAAAAGATGTCAGGGAACTGATAGGCCTTGTATGTCATGAGGTATTCATAGGATCCAAAACGCCTTGTGAATCATGCATGCTGAACAAAACATGGTCCACCGGCAAACCTCTTGAGTTTGAACTTGAAAACCCAAAAAACAATTGCTTTTACGAGGTGACAGCGCAGCCGTGGTACAGCAGGAGCGGTGTTTTTGACGGAGTTCTTCATATTTACAGGGATCGTACTGAGGCCAGGAAATTGCGTGCCAGTCTTCTCCAGAGCGAGAAACTTGCATCCATAGGATTGCTGGCCGGCGGCGTAGCGCATGAATTAAACAATCCTTTGGGCGGTATTCTGGTATTTTCTCAGATGCTGCTTAGAGAGATGGATAGCAAAAGTCCTCATTATAAGGATGTCAAGGAAATTGAGACGGCCACACTCAGGTGCAAGAAAATTGTCGAAGATCTTCTTGATTTTGCATATGCCGGAAGAAATAATCCCAAAAAATCCGAGCTCAGGCAGGTGGATATGCAATCGGTTGTCGAAGGTGCGCTCAAGCTGGTAAAGATAGGGAAAATGCCGAAAAATGTTGATGTGGTGTGGGAGTGGCCTGAGGAAAAAATAATTATTATGGCGAATCGGAATAAAATGATGCAGATTTTTGTTAATCTAATAACAAATTCGATCCAGGCTATGGAAAAAAAGGGCGGAATGCTTACGCTTCGCTGCAACAGTTTTGAGAGAAACGGCAGACAGATGAGATCATTCGAGGTTGAGGATACAGGTGTAGGAATAAAAAAGGCTGACCTTGGGCGGATTTTTGATCCTTTTTACACTACAAAGGAGGCCGGGGAGGGAACCGGCCTGGGGCTGTCCATTTGTATTGGCATAGCAAAAGAGTATGACGGAATTCTTGAAGTTGAAAGTGAAGAGGGGGAGGGCAGCTGTTTTAAACTGATATTACCTGTTTAGCAGCATGGATGGGGGTGATATTTTGAAAGATCAGGCATTTGGCAAAAAAATATTTGTTGTGATGCAGCTTATTCTCTTTATCACTGTAATTGCGATGATGGTGAGCGGGTTTGCCTCTCCCATATTCAATTCACAGTTCATCCTGCTTTACAACAGTTCCTCGCTGTATTTTCTTCTGATAGGGATGAATCTGTTTTTTTACGGAATCACAGGGTTTTCATGTCTTGCCTCGAAGGCTTATGACAGGGATGAGCCATTATTCCTAATGCGTGGTGGACTGATTTGCGGTTATGGATTCACGCTTTCCCTTGTTGAGATGGTCAACCTGCTTGTCAAGATGAGTTTTCCAAGCTATGTTTTTACAATTGTAACCTTTAATGCTCTTATTGTGTTTCATATATTCTTTCTGGTCAGCGAGAATATTGGGTTAAAACCAAGATGGTCATACTGGATAGCAACCACACCCGCTTTTGTGATTGTTTTGACTTCAATTGGTTCGCTCACTTTTTATAAAAGCATGTCCTTCGATATCATGGTTGAAAGCCTTTTATCTCTAAGATTTTTGATCTATACGATAATGCCTGTAATTTTTATCCTGATGGGATCATCAATCTCCATGCTGAATGTTTCGATGAAAAAGAAGATTTCGCTTAGAAAAAGATTTTTCAACCTGAGGGACAATCCGACGGGCATAGGCCTTTTTTATATTACGATAGTCACCGGTGTTATTGAGAACTCAACGGTGATACTGCTTCGGACCTTTTCACCGGTTCTTGGCGATTTTCCATTCTATATGGTCACTCTCAATTGGATACCGGTGTTATGGTTTGTTTTTAGCAAGTATGGGCAATATGATGAGATCGAAATATTCAAATCCTCCCCTTTGACAAGACCGTTCAGATCGCTTTCGTTAAGCCACATCAGGAGCGAAGTCAGGGGAAATATCATGGGAGGGGTTACAGAGGGGGTAAGGAGCGCCAATTTCTTTATCGATCATGATACCCAGAAAGAGACGGAGAAATCATTTTCCAATTCACTTAGCCAGATAAGAAGGGAGGAGATATTAAAGTGCTTCAAGACTCTTCTCGGGGAAAGGATTCTGGATTTCAACATTGTGGGGAGCCAGATAACAGGCTCCATCAATTCTGAGTTTTCCCAGAGAGCCTGTCTGGATGTCCTCAAGCTTTTTGCGGCAGTTTGCTGGAAGGTTGTTCCTGTGATTGAGAGGCGTATTAAAAACCTGATCCAGCTTTTCCCGATAATTGATCCCAATCTTGCACTCAGATTCGAACCATCCATGATAGATTCAATGATAAGACGGATGAACTGGCTTTTCTATCTCGATTACAGCTGGGTCGATCAGCACATGATTCAGCAGGGGGCTGAGATCAACTATTCCATATTTGATGATTTTCGTACATCGAGAGAAAAACGGAATATTCTGGATTATCTGTATAGAAACAATCCTGGGACACAGCTTGTCTGGCTGTCTGAAAGAGCCAGAAACAGGCTTATGATGGAAGCGCCTTTCATAGGCGGTCTGATAGAATCCTGGCCGGTGACCTACAGTCAGGGCTCGCTGTCTGAAAAAGAGGATGTCACTCTGATATTTATCATAAGGCTTAACAATCTTATTTCGACGCTATACAAGTATTATGATCTCCAGAACGTGATTGAAAAGATAAGGGATTACCACTTGAGAAAGTCCACCAAGGATTTTCTGGACAAGGTTGAAGGACAGGTCTCCGATCTTTCGACGCCATCGGAAATAATAGACAACCTTTTAATTCTAAAAGAATATAATTTCAGAGGCTATCTTGAGAAGGACGCTGCACTTAAGGTTGTTGTCAATTCCTTCAACAGGATTTTCAGAATGCAGACTGAAAAGGATACTGCGAGTTTCGAGTATGTACGTCAGAAACTCTGCGAACTTGTGAAGGAAATTGGTTTTCCAAGCCAGAATGTATATATGGAACATAATCAGAAACGGCTTTTAAAGAGCACCAGTCAGATACTTGAGATAGCCATGAACCCTGGGCATTGGAAATTTGAGGCTGCCTGGGTATATATGGCTACCATGGATCCTTCCATATATAAAACGGAGGAACTTGTCGATATCTTGAAAATGGTGCAAATCGCCATTGAAAAGAAGGATATTAACGACAAGGCCGTATTCAAAAATAAAGTAATCGAGGTATTCTATAATATCGCAGGTATCATACATGATCCCAGAATGCTTGGGATTGTCGAACGGATCATCAATCAGCTGGCGCTTTATCTGGTGAATACAAATGCTGATATTGAGACTATTTCTTTTTTCATGGAGTCAAAGATCTATCTGGAGGATGAGCTGAAAACGAAATTCACTTTCAGGGATGAGGTATATTCGGTTTTTGAAACCTATCTGAACAAGATGATGGCCGAGGTCAAGACTCTGCCAAATACCTACAAGGGACTTTTACACAGATGGAACGTATTTTCAAATGCCATGAAGAGTATTGGCGGTGAAAGTGTAAACGATGGGAAAAGAGTTTCCTGAAACTGTGTCTGATCAAGGTATTCGCTACTCGCATTTGACGTTTGGGTCCGGAGTATCTGAAACCAGCATTGGAATTGTGCTTGTCTTATACTCGACCGTTCCCTTTCCGTCTGTTGACATCCAGTGAAGGGTTGTTGATTCGACTTTTTTTCCGCAGTTGTAAAGTTTCATCGTCTTTCTTTCCTCAAACCGGATTTTGAGGTCTTCGGCATATGCCGGGAATTTGGCCAGGACCATGGCCTCGCAGCATGGCCAGCCGACAAGCGGTTCGCCGCATACGGCCGATCCGCCAGTATCTGATGTTATCGGTATATAGACCTTTCCAGCTTTATTGCAGGAGGTCTGGTCGATGACGGGTTTTTCTTCCATGAGCGCCTTGGAGGTTGTTTTCACAGCCTGGTCCTGGCCGGCCGGGCCGGCAGGCTTGCTGTCTCCTCCAAGCACCACGGTTGAATCCTGATCGGCATTATTTTGCTTTTCATCCCGGGAGATTTGGGGTTTTTTTGGCTCTGAGGAATCCACCCTGCTTCTTGTCATTCCATCGCCCGTACATCCGATCGAAAATAAAAAGATTATTGAAATCGGATAATTAAAATAGGTTAAGAAGTTGATCTTCATGAGCCTGTCTCCCTTGGGTTATGCGGATACTTTTTACTTTTTTACTAATCGGCAAAATGAGAAAAAAACTTTAGGGATTGTGGCCGCACCATCAAAAAACGAAAATTTTGCTTGTCTTTTTGCTATAATAACTGGTAGAGTTCACCTTCCTGATTGAAAAATATTGGAAGAAGGTAAATTTCTAACAATTACTCGAGGTTGAAGATGGCAAAGAGCAAAAATAACAGAGAGTTGGTCCGTTTGATTTCCACGGCGGGTACCGGCTATTTTTATACAACAAAGAGAAAAAGGGGCAGGGATAAACTTCAGCTGAAGAAATTTGACCCCAAGGTTAACAAGCATGTGATTTTCAAGGAAGGAAAAATCAAGTAAATCCCTTAGGGTTTGTCTGAAAGCCTCTTAGAGCCTGTTGAAAAAGCCGGGAATCAAGGCGCGAGGAGGAGGAAAACCGGA
>JADFZC010000151.1 GCA_015232735.1 Oligoflexales bacterium
GAGGTTTAAAGCCTCTCCTGATTCGACACCCGGTCCTTCAGGGCCGGGTTTACTTGTTTCAGACAGGCTCCGAAGACGGAAACATTCACCCCGAATTTTTCCGGCAGCCTGTACAGTAGCCGAACAGGTCCAGCCTGTGAGAGGTTAAACTGAATCCGTGGCTTTGCGCCACATTAATCTGCGCTTTTTCGATTTCCTCGCTTTTGAACTCCACGACCTTCCCGCATTTGATGCATGTGATGTGATCGTGGTGGTCCTGGGGATTGCGAATCTCAAAGGACGCCCCTCCGTCGGAGGAGGTGGTCTGTTCCACAAGACCGGCTTCGGCAAGGAGGTTCATTGTGCGGTATATCGTGGCTATCCCCATGTTTCTGCCCGACCTTTTCAAGGAGTCGTGAAGGCCCTCGACATCGATATGCTTTTCAAGCCTGAGAAAATGGTCTATGATAATTTTCCGCTGCTTTGTCTGTTTTAACTGCTTTTTGTCCAGATAGGCGTTCAGGGTTTCCCAAAACCACTTCTGGAATGCTTCCTTGTTAACCACTATATAACCATTTGTATAAAAATTAATAGAACATAAAAATGATTAAAATATATTAGGTAAATAAATACGTTATAAAAACGATTTCGTCAATGTCATAGGAGAAAGTTTCATCCGTTTTATGCTATTCTTTTCTTTGTTAGGGTTTTTGAATCTTGAAGGCACGGAGATCCCAATGGACAGGGGAAAAATAAAAGGATGGTTAAGGCGGAGGGGCGTAGATCTTCTCTTTCTCGTCGCAATTGTTGTCGGGCTCAATTTATGGCAGACGAGGGGACTTTTGCCCGGCGACCTCAAGAAACCGGCCCCTTCTTTCAGCCTGAAGGGAATCGATGGCAAAATTTACGATCTTTCAGCCGCAAAGGGCCGCAAGACGATTCTCTATTTTTTCGCACCCTGGTGTGATGCCTGCAAAGCCGCAACTTCCAACATTGTTGATCTAGGTGAGGAGACCAGGGTATATGCTGTGGCTTTAAGCTGGGAGGACGAGGGCAGCGTTGTAAACTTTGCAAAGGAACACCGTCTCGAAAATATCCCGGTCCTCCTGGGCACCAACGAGGTGATGGAGGGTTATCAGATTTCCTCCTTTCCCACCTTCTATTTCCTTGATGAGAAGGGGAGCATAAAGACCGGCACTGTCGGCTATACGAGCCGGATTGGTATAAAACTCAGGAACTGACCCCTGAAACTCCGGTAGTGACCTGCCCCTTTTGTGCATCAACAGTGACGGCAGTTCCGCTTTTCAGGAGCTTTGCGGCATCGATCGCCTCGGTGATCACCGGTATCTCAAGGGCAAGACCGACAAGGGCGGCTTTTGAATCGTCCGCATACTCCTCGGTTATGATGGCGCTGGCATATTTTAAAAGCGGTATGATTTTGTCAGTGGTTTTTTTGATGACAAGGACACTGCCCTGGTCAAAGGACTCTATCGAATGGATATCGTCGTCTATTATATGTATGATGCCGGTAGCGGAGTAGTTGTTGATCCCTTTCCCCTTGATGAGAACATTTCCCACCACGTGAACCTTTACCGTATTTGTTGTTCCGCTTACATCGATTGGCATCCCGCCGGTAATAACCACGATATCGCCGCTTTTTATGAGCCCCTTCTCCTCTGAAGACCTGATCGCCTGATTGAAGATCTCGTCAGTTGTGTTTTTGGTCTCTGTCAAAACCGGAATGATACCCCAGCTGAGAGCCAGCTGATTTAAAACCTTGGGCGACGTGGTAGTGGCGATAATATCACATCCCGGTCTGTATTTTGAAGTCATCCTTGCCGTGTTTCCGGATTTGGTGACGGTTATTATCGCCTTGGCATCAAGGGTTTTTGCTATGTAAATGGTCGCATGGCTTATGGCATCCGTGACGTTTCTCAGCTCCTTTGTGAGATGCTGGAAATGGGTTGCATAATCTATGTTGTTTTCCGTTTCAGTGGCTATTTTCGACATTGTTGCAAGAGTTTCCACAGGATACTTTCCAACAGAGGTTTCCCCCGAGAGCATTATCGCGCTTGTGCCGTCGTATATGGCATTTGCCACATCCGTAATCTCCGCCCTTGTGGGACGCGGGTTATTGATCATTGATTCAAGCATCTGGGTTGCTGTTATTACCATTTTGCCAGCCTGAAAACTTTTCACAATTATCATTTTTTGAAGGGCGGGCAGCTCTTCAAACGGGATTTCCACTCCCATATCGCCCCTGGCAATCATTATGCCGTCGCTCACCCTTATTATTTCATCAATATTGTCGACGCCCTCCCTGTTCTCAATCTTCGAGATGATCTTGACGCTGTTATCGTGATTCTCCTCGAGTATCCGCCTTATCTGCTTGACGCAGTCGGCGCTTCTTACAAATGATGCGGCAATGAAATCAAAGTCGTGTTTTATGGCAAAAAGGATATTTTCCCTGTCCTCGTCGCTAAGATAGGGAAGTGAAATTTTCACATCGGGGATATTTATGCTCTTTCTGTTGCTTATGGGCCCGCTGTTCATTACCCTGCAGATAATGTCCTTTTCCTTGATATCGATTACGCTCAGGCCAATAAGGCCGTCAGCCATCAGTATTGTATTCCCTTTTTTGAGATCATGCGGCAAGCCCTTGTAAGTGATGGATACCCGCTCCTCAGTTCCCATTATGTCTTCGGTAGTAAGTATAAATATATTGTCCTTTTTCAATTCCACCGACCCCTTTTCAAATTCCTTTAGCCTGATTTCCGGTCCCTTTGTGTCGAGAAGAATTGCCGAAGGGATGCCCAGTTCACTTCTTATGGCCTTGAAAGCCTCCACTCTCTTTAAATGTTCTGCGTGGTTGCCGTGGGAAAAATTCAGGCGTGCCACGTTCATTCCATTTAAAAACATCTGCCTTAGCACTTCAGGATTGTCAGTGGCAGGTCCAAGCGTGCATACGATTTTTGTCTTTCTCATTTGAACTCTCCAGATTTTTTTTAAAGATTGTTATAAGAAGCTATCGGAATGAAACCAGAATATTATTAGGCTAAACATCCTGAAAATAACGGCATTTTATTTTTGTCCAGATATTAGCCATTTCTTTTGGGCTTTCTTACATAAATTTTAATAAGAAAAAATCCGATTTTCATATATTTTAATTTATCGTTTTCATTAAAATTAATTTCATATTTTTTTTCAATCTCAATTTGCCCGGATACTTTCCCGATAAGAATTTAAGAAATGCTTGAGTTTCAATTGTTATCGCAAGGAGCATATATATGATTTTTCGCAGTATGACATTTGGCACTTTTTTGATGTCCGGTTTTTTGATTTTTTCCGTCTCTTGCAGCGACAAGGCAAAATTTGAAGGCGAGGACAGGAGAATTCAATCCAAGGGAGAGGATGCGAAGGCCGAGAAAAAATATCAGGACGAGGAAAAAGACTCCGAAGTCGACAGACCGATGCTTGTAACGGGAACATTTCTTGTATCATGCTATCGGGATAACCGGGATAACCAGATAACATGTACTTCCATGGCGGGAAAAATAGGCTGGCCCAAAATCAAGGCCTTTGTAAAAAGCAATGAAAAAATGGAACGGATATCCTTTGAAATAGCTCCCGAGGGTAGCGGCTATGACATCATTTTCAAGAGTTTATCAGTCGATTTTATATATTTTCAATACAACGGCACAAACTATACTGTGGAGGTTATTTCACGGGAACCATCTTCAGAAACGGCCAGTAAACACGAAAATCCTGTTCCCGCGCCGGTAACCGCGGAGGTCGCTCCTCCCGCCGTGCCCATTTCTCCAACGCCGACGCCAAGTCCGGCTGCAGAGGCACAGACTGAAATTCAAACTTTGGCAAGTACGCCTACACCTACACCTTCGCCCATCGTTACACCTACGCCTGAACCAACTCCGATTATTCCCAGGACTCTGACCATGCTTATAAACTCAATACCTCTGGGCATCGGGAATAATTATCTGACAACGCAAAAAAATCCTGACTGCACCCGGGAACAGATAAACCTGGTAAAGACAAGTTCGCCGCTGCCGGTTCGCGCCTTTCCGTTTGAAACGGCATTTGCAGGGAAACTTACTATCACTGTCGAGGGCATGTGCGGAGTCGGTGACTGGGCCAGATACGGCAGCAGCAAATTACAGATCCTTGATAATACCGGCACGGTGTTGAAAGGTCTGGACATACCCCCTTATTCAAAAGGAGTGACCCTGAGCCTCGACAATGTTCCGGCCGGCAGTTTTAAGGTTAAAATATTGGCAGGAGGTACGCCATTCACTAACGATGTCTATGACGACTTCCTGATAGGAAATATTCAAATTACGCTGGTGGAAAACTGATTTCTATTTCTGGGAATATTCCAGCCATGCATCCTGGCAGATTGCTCTCACAAGCTGCACTGCGCCTTCCTTGTAAGAACGGTCTATGTTATAATCCTTGTATTTGATATCCACAACATTTTCAGGATCGTTGATTATGCTGCTTTTCATAGCACAATTATAGGTAATCTTGTCATCGCGCAGGACCTTGATGGCATGATCGATATTGCCGTTCACCTTGACAACTCCATTATCGTTATTGAGCGATGCGGTGTAGATGTTCCATTTATGTCCAAATGCCTTGATGCCTTTTATGCTGGGGCCGAAAAGAGCGGAATTTATGGCCGTCTGTTCATTGGTTCTCGTCGTTGGGGTATCAATCATGCGCCCTGCCAGGAAAGTCGCAAGATCATTTTTTACGGACTTCTTTACCTTTTCAGGATAGATCTTCTGGCAAAAATCCACAAGGCTGTTTATGCTGTCATCTTCATAGATTTTAAACCGTACATATTTTGAAATCTTTGTTAAATCGCTCCATGATTTTTCAACGCTCACCCCATTGCCCACAATATCCACTCCGCCCTGGATACGCCTTGCCTCGTAGCTTGTAATACCATAAAAGCAGACTCCTATTATGTGATTGCCGTCCATGTTCGGGCGAAGTTCCTTGCCGCCTCCCGGAAGGGAGACTTCCTTGATCACACGATAGGGATCAAGATTGCCGCTTGTCACGGCGCTTGGAATTGTTGATTTGGAGATTATAAACTCCTTGGATACCGAAATCCCGAATGAATAGTTTGCAATGGCGGTTATTTTCACCAGTTTGAATATCTTGCCATCGTACCCAAAGGAGATTGCACCTTCGCTACCCATAAGCTGGCTGAAGCTCTGGTGGACACGGGGAAAGGGCGCCCATGGAACATCGGTATCATCGCGAAGTGAAAATTTCTGTGTATAGCCATCATCACTTCCGTACAACGCCAGGCCCTGTTCATTGTTGTCTTTCTTGCTAAGATCAACATCCTTAGCGATATCGCTTATCAGATCGCCATAGTAGGTCCCGATAACAAGACTTCTCGATTCAAGGGGAATTTTTGCAGATGATACCCCGCTTACACCATTATATGATGAGTCGGAAGGCCCGCAGCCTGAAAGGATCAGTGCGAGGTTTGTAATAAGAAAACTCCTTTTCAACACTTTCATTTTCCACTCCATATCTCTTGCATGTTAAAACGATCCCGTTCTGCCCCTGAATTCAAGATTGGCATCATGGCATATCTGATCTATGATCTCAGGCGCCTTGTCTTTCCAGCGCCTGTCGGGATTCTTAATCTTGTAATCAAAATTTCTCACTGTCTGTATGTCGTTCACATATTCACATTCGTAATTGACGTAGCTGTCTGTCATCCCCTTTATATTTTGAGTCAGACGTCCGTTGACCCTGACACGGTTCTGATCGGCGTTGATACTGGCCTTGCCGACGTTCCAATGGTGATCCAGATACGGAACCCTCTTTATCTCTCCGGAATAAAGAGCCGCATTGATAATTCGACGCAGGTTATCCTGGCTTTCCTCAAAGCGCCCGTAATACTTGAGGTATAATGCAGTATCCTCAAGCGCCGCCCTTCCGACCTTCTTTGAGAAGAGTTCACCGCAAAGATTGAGCAGATCGTCGATTTTATCGTCCTTGGTTATTTGGAAGAAATCACTGAAGCGATCGCCCTGAAATGCTTCCGACACTCCAGCGCTGATTGATGCGCCGGCAATGACAACCTTGAAACTGGCTTTCACGCGGGTGCTCAATTCCAGGGATGTGGTATAGAGGCAAAGACCCGAGAAGGGAACCCCCTCGTTAACATTCAAAATATCCTCTCCGAACTGATTTTGGGTATAGATCGAATGTGTTCTGGCATCAGCGCCGCCGACATATTTGATCAAGAACAGTGTGGAAGATGCACCGATCATGAGTGAGACGGCATTTTCAGCTGAGACCTCCAGGATCTCGAAATATGGATCTTTTCCTTTGACTCCAATCGAAA
>JADFZC010000152.1 GCA_015232735.1 Oligoflexales bacterium
TTGTTCTCATCTCTATTTACCCCCTTTAACCCCGAATTATTTTTCTGGAAAGCTACAGTGACAAGTTTCATCAAGTCGAATTTCCTGTTTGCCTTTTGAAATTTTTGGATTATACTCCGTCAACTTTTTGTCAGACCAAAGAGTAAAAAACACCCAAAATATCCATTTTGTGGAATAACTCTGTAAAATCCACTCTAAAACAGCCAATAGGAGATTTTTTAATGATGAAGAAATTTGCTGCAGTCACATTGTTTATGCTTTCGGTTTCAACGTCAGCCATGAGTTCCGTTTATGGAACACATGATGAAGTTTATTGTTATGATTTTAAAGATATCAGCGAGTGTTCTTCCCATCCGGAATGTTATTGGGATAAGCATGAAGGATATTGTGAATCAAAGGATGCCGAAGATTACTGCAAATACATACCATGGGAAGGGTGCAATTACGCACCGATGTGTATCTGGAATGCAAAAGAGAACCGATGTGATATGAGAAAGTGACAACGGAGTTTGTACTATCCGGCGTTGTTGAGCATATCTTTTGCGAATTTGAAATAGCTTTCTCCGATATCGTCAAATGTCAGCGCACCGCCGCAATGTTTGCACTTGAACTCCGGAATATCGCCCCGGGCAAGCGTGTCCCGGTATTCTTCAAAGCTGATGCATATGGCTATTTCGCCGGAACAGTCACAAAAATAGGGGGCGAAAAATGATTCGATTTTTCCCGCCCCTATTACGCTCGGTATCATATTCAGCTGGTCTATCACGGGAATTGAGCATTTGCGGAAAATCAGCTCGCCAATGCCTGAGAATTTCTTTACGAAGGATATCCACTGCTTTATTCCCAGAGAGTTGATATTGATGATGTGTTCCAGATCAAATATGATTATTTTCTTTCTGACAGGCGTCATTTTCAGGGTATCAAATTCGCTGTCAATCTCTCCATTGAAATAATACACGACTGCATCCAGACTCTCTCTGATATCGACGGTTATTTTTTTATTTTGCGTGGAAGTCATAAAAAATCCGATGTTAAGTTAAGAGGTTGCTTCTATGTTGACATATTATCATGAATCATGCGGTTTGGCATCTTCAAAAAAAACAGTTTCTACACAAAACTACCCGTAAACTCCAGAAAAGATTCGATTGTTCTGTTCACGACTAGTTCGGGAGGGAACCGCATTTCCTCAAGAAGCGAGAGTGCGCTTTCAAAAAGACCGACTTCATGGGGAACGTGCGAATCGCTGCTGACCGCTATGAGTGCGCCCAGATTTCCCGCTTTTTCAACAAAGCTGCGGGTCTCCTTTTCCTGTCCCTTCATGTACAGAATATTGGAATTGTTCAGTTCCAGGGCTATTTTTCTTTCCCTGCAGGCTTTGATGATCTCGTCAAAATCCAGGCTTGCCTCTTTCATGTGCGGATGCGCAAGAATTTGAAACTTAGGCTTTTTGCCTGCGTATATCGCCTTCAGGACGCAATCCGTGTTTTTTGATGCGTTGCCAGTTCCCTTGAAAAGGTGGGGCAGGATGTGGATTCCGGCCAGCCTCAGGTCGAACTTGTGGTCATAACTCCAGGATGCCTCATGTATCCATGGAGCCCTGTCCAGAATATTGAGCTCAATGCCTTTGAAAAGTCTCACGCTCTTGTCGATTGCCTCGAATCTGTGACAGAAAACTGAAAAATATGCATCATCCGGGGCTGTGATTCTGTAATCCTCTCCAGTATGGGCCAGGGAAGGATGGTGGTCCGATATCACGACTCCTTTCAGTTGTTTCATTTTTGCAAGTTCCAGGACTTCAAGAATTGTGCACATGGCATGCCGCGTTGCGATTGAATGGCAATGAGCATCGACTTCGATGGTGTATGAGTTTTCATTAGCCAATGTCAAGTTTCCCCTAAAATAATTCTTTCCAAACGGTTTCCTGCAGCCCCATGCTGCAAAGTCGCCATGGATTTATCAACTATTATAGCACCTGCTTCCGCAGGCGGAAGCCCCCGCTCGTGAATATTTGAAATCACGGTAACCTCAAACCTGGAAGAATGAGTCCTGTTATCAACGGTATAGCCGTCGTTACCTCCGGCCGGCCGAGCCCGATAGACGAGATATGCCGAAAGACTCCGCGAGGCGTAGGCGTCTCCTCCGGGGCGTTCGCCGATAAGATGGATGACAAGCCGGGCATCAAGGGCGTCAGCCACCGCCTCGGCCAGCTTCACCCTTCCGTGACGCGCAATCAAAGGCTGACCGGTCTGGACTCCATATGCTGAAAATCCGTCGGACAGCACGGTTAAAAGATCTTTAATATTATGGTGTACGGCTGAGGCGGAAAGACCGTCGGAAATCAGAATCTGTACGTCATAAGGTTCGCTTTTCAGCTGCGCGAGCGACTGCCTTGTGAGGCGTGTTCCGGCATGCGGGTCCTCAAGGTGCCTGTCATGCGTATCCGCCTCGGTCTCAATGGAGCGCAGGTTCAATTCCCCCATGAGCTGCAAGGTCATCAAAGGCGTATGGACTGCCGTTCGGGCCAGCGCCTGATGAAGCCTGACTGTCCTTATTGTGGAATTGTCCGCGCGCGGGCCTGCTGTATTGAAACCGTGCGGCGGAGGCAGCGAGTCAAGAAAACGCTGCATCTGGGTTTTTCCGGGTATGAAAGGCTTGAGGTCGCCCCATGAAGGTCCGCGTGCCAGCCCTTCCGGGGTATCAGCCTCCACGAAAATTCCGCGGGAGAGAGCCCATGCGGCAAATTCTCGTGCCGGCCTTCTTCCGTATGTTTCCCTGAGGGTTTGCACGTCGTGTCCGCTGGTGTCAAAGTAGGCGAGCATCCGGTCTGTGCCGAGAGCCACGTCCATGTAATAATTGGCGCCGGCCGCAGCCAGAAGCGAAGTCGCCATCTGCTGCGATTCAAAGGACGAGCGCGCATGCAGCGTATAACACGGGGCCATACCCATTGGAAGGCCCAGAAGCTTGCCCATAAAGTGGTCCTGAAGATTCGAAACAACCATTTCGTAACCGTCCAGGTGGGTTTCCGGACCTATGAAACCGGTCACGTTGTTTACCATGAAAGGGTCGTAGCGGCGTGCCAGTCCGTAACAAAGCGCCTCAGTTGTTGTCATATCGATGCCGTTGTGCCTGCCGTAGCTGAACTCGCTGCCCTGTCCTGTCTCAAAGTACATCCACTGCCTCGCCCCGCCTGCCAGGGCTCCCCGTTCGGCCATTGCATTATAGCCGTGATCGAGAAGATCGATTGAAAGATCGAACTCGGCTGTGCAGGTGGACTCGGTGCCTGCCAGGCTTTGAAACAGGATTTCCACCTTCGCCCCGCGTTCGAGTGCCGCAAGCTGCGTTTTTATATGGCCGAGCACGCATATCTGGGTTGGAACATCCGACTGGCACCTGAGGCTGTCGAGAAGCCTGAGCAGCGATGACACGTTCTCCACCGTGTCAACCGCGGGGTTTATGCCCCAAATCGCATCTCCCATTCCCAAAGAGAGCCCCCAGTAGACAAGAAGGGAAATGCCGGTATGGTCATCGGTTGGATGGTTGGGTTGCAGCCTTGATGAAAGCGTACCTGGAAGTCCGATCTCTGTCCTTGCGCATGCGCTTTTTGGCATCTTGCGCGCAAGGTATATCAGCTCGTGTATGTCGCATATCTTTGCCAGGGCTGCCGCCATCACCCCTGTAAGTGCCTGTCCCGCCTCGGCCGCCTGCCGATCTGGCAGGGACAAGAGGAGGTTTTTGAATTCGCCCAGCGAAAGATGGGATATTCGGCCGAAGGCGTCGAGATCGATATCGTAATTTATGCGCATGACCGCATCGATTTCACCGCGGTCATCCGCAAGCGGATTATGATAAATATGGTCGAGCGTCAGGTCGGAAAGAATGCAGCGGGCCGCCTCCCGCCAGACTTCCGATGGAGCGGCCAAGCCGGCATGCCGGTCGCCTGCCTTGCTGATGTCCGCCGCGGCCAGAAGGCTTGAAAGTCCCTGAAAGCTGTACTCCTGTCCCAGAAGCCTGATCGAATAGGTTTTGCCGGTCCGCGGGCGCGGTACGTAAATTGATTCAAGGGGCTTGAGCCTCCGCTTCATATTTTTTCCCGTCCGAATTCAAACGCCTCGATGTTTTTCCGGATTACTTCGTCTCCCTTTGAGCTGAACCTTGCGGCTATTGCATCCCTCCAGACCGATATCTCGATGGGAAGGTAGCAGGATGCCTTTCCCAGTATGACCATGTTCCCGGATTTTTTGTTGTTGAGGGTCTTTGCATGTGCTCTTGTATCAATTATTTCAATTCCGGATATCTTGGACAGTTCGGAAAAGAGCCCCTGCTCGTCCGGATAATTGTCCATGTTGATGATTGGCTCGTTTGAGACCACAAGCCTTGCGTCTTTTTTAAGCAAAGCGAGATATCGCAAGGATTCCAAGGGCTCAAGGCCGATCAGAAGATCTCCGGTTCCCTCCATGATGAGGGGGCTTGTCACGGGCTTTTTGTCGAAGATGACCTGTGCCGTCACTGAACCTCCCCTTTGCGCCATGCCGTGCACTTCTGACTGAAGGGCGTGGTAGCCGCCCGTCCAGGCAGCACCCATAAGGAGCTGGGCCACGGTGATTGCACCCTGTCCGCCGACACCCACTACAATAATTTTATGACTCCTGTTTGTTTCCGCGTTCACATTGTCCTCCGATAGGTACAGAAGCTTTCCGATCCTGAGCCGGGCCAGGGAAAAGCTTCTAATCGTTTAGTTTTTGAATAGCCGCCTGTATGCATTCCCTTTTGAAAACGACCACGTCGGGTCCGTCATGCCTCAGAATTGCCTCGAAGGCCTTGACGTTTTCCTCATGATTCTTTTTTAGAGGTGTAAGGGTATGAATCCTTTCATTCGGAAATCCCAGCGCCCTTGCAATATCCTCAACCTTGTCGAGGGTGACGCTCTTCTGCTGGCCCGTCATCGCCACGGCCCGGTTATCCAGAACTACGAATTTTGCATTGACGTTCAGTCTTGAAAGCAGCACCAGATTCGGAAGACCTGAGTGGTAGAATGTCGAATCGCCCATTATTCCTATGGAAGGTCCCTTTCCCATCAGCGCGGCGCCTATGGCCATTCCCTGCGAGGCGCCCATCTCAACACAGGTGTGTATCGATCCGAAAGGCGGATAGACTCCAAGGGTGTAGCATCCTATGTCACCGTAAAACCTAAGGTCCGGGTTGCCAAGCCTCCCGGCCGCCTCTTTCATGGCATTGAAGGCGTCTATGTGCCCGCATCCCTGGCAAAGCCTCGGAAGCCTGGGGGTCAGCTCCATTTTGCATCCCGGCTTTGTTTCCGGGACGGAAAGTCCGAGCGCCTTCCTCATGTTGAGGGGAGTGAGCTCGCCGGCCATGGGGATTGTGCCGTCACGCCTGCCGTGGATGGCTGTCCGGCCTGCTCTTGCAAGCGACCTGACCTTGTCTTCGAGGTAGGGATAATTTTCCTCGAAGACAATTATCTTTTCAACCCTGTCTATCATGTTTGTCAGAAGATCTGCTTTCACCGGATACGCGCCGACATTCAGTCTGAAATAACGTCCGTCCAGCCCCTCTTCCTCCCGGGCTATCTGGTCGTAGTGGGAGATGCCCATGCCGGAGGCTATGACGCAGATCCTCTCGTGTCCATCGAGGGATTTGTTGAACTGGCCCGCGATGCGTTCCGTGTCGGGCTGTTTTGCTCTCAGTTTTTCATACATTTTTCTGGCCACTGACGGCACGAGCACCCAATCTATGGTCTCAGTCAGCGAAGGCATGGGACGCGAGCTCCAGGCACAGGACTCGCCTCTTTTTATGAACCCTCTGGAATGTGCAAGCCTTGTGACCAGCTTGACAAGAACCGGCAGCTTCAGCTGTTCCGAGATCTCGAATGCGCGGCGGGTATAATCGTACACCTCCTGGGTCGTGGATGGTTCAAGGCAGGGAACGAGGGCGAATTCGGCCAGATAACGGCTGTCCTGTTCGTTCTGGCTGCTGTGCATTCCCGGATCATCAGCGACTATGCAGACCAGTCCGCCGTTTGTTCCGGTCATGGCCGAGTTTGTAAAGGTGTCCATGGCGACATTGAGGCCGACATGCTTCATCGTCACTATTGACCGGTAACCGGCGTAACTTGCGCCCAGCGCCATTTCGAAGGCGGCTTTTTCGTTGGCTCCCCAGACGGCGACGCGTCCATCGTTCTTCTGTTTGACAAGCGCTGCGGCGGCCTCGAATACCTCGGTCGACGGAGTGCCCGGATAACCGAAGATCCCCCTTGCACCGGAATCAAGCGCGGCATGGCTGGCGGCTTCGGCGCCGAGTAC
>JADFZC010000153.1 GCA_015232735.1 Oligoflexales bacterium
CTATATAGCGCAGATTACCGGGGCTGTCAAATATGCGCATGCGGAGGTGGGCTTTATCGAAGCGGTAAGGTCCGACAAGGCTCTGCTTTCGGGCAAGCGTGCTGAACAGCATGAGATTGAATTTCTGACAAGGCCGATAGATGAGATGGCAGATTATGTCGCACTTGCAAAGTGGATAATCCGCAATGTGGCTTACAGAAAGGGTATGTTTGCCACGTTTGTTCCGAAACTTGAGGAGGGGGTTGCAGGCAATGGTCTCCATTTTCACATGGAACTTATGAAGAATGGCCGCAATGTAATGACTAAGGAAAATGGCGAACTTTCAGATAGCGCATTGAGGCTCATCGGCGGTCTTGTCCATTATGCATCAACACTGTCGGCATTTGGCAATACAGTGGCATCGGCCTTTCTAAGGCTTGTTCCAAACCAGGAAGCGCCTACAAGGATTTGCTGGAGCAGGTCGAACAGATCAGCACTTATAAGGGTTCCGCTCGGATGGGCGAACGTGGGGGATCTTTCACACGCTGTCAACCCGGGTGAAAAGAATTTTTATAATGATGAAAGAGGCTTTCAAACTGTCGAAATACGTTCACCCGATGGTTCCGCCGCGTTTCATCTCCTTCTTGCCGGAATTACCACTGCCGCCGAGTATGGTCTTACAATGGATGGAATGATTGAACTTGCGGGACGCACGCAGGTGAAGGGCGATATTTTCAAGGACAAGGAGCTATTGGACAGATTGGAGGCACTGCCAGGAAGTTGTGTTGCGTGCGCCAGGAATATCGAGAAAAACAGGGCATTATATGAGCAGTTCGGGATTTTCCCGAAAAGTATCATCGATTATATAATCCGCCTTCTTGATAAGGAAAACGATGAAAACCTGAACAAAGAGCTGGCCCGTATGTCTGCTGAAGAAAGGCTTGTTGAGACGCGAAAGCTCATGCACAGGGAAATTGACAGACATTGACAATATATAAAAAAAACTGAAAGTCAGGCATTTTATCAATAGCTTGTCACCAGCATAAGTCGTGGCTTTTCTCAGGCGGGAAGGTGTCCGCTGATCCCATTCGCTCAAATTTATTAAAAAATATCCGAAGAGAAAACAGCAAGCAGGTTTGAGTTTAAGAGGATATGAAATGAACAGATTCAAAAAACTCTTGAAAAAAGGTGTTGCTGAAAGAGCCTTGTGGTTTCATCTTGAAGCAGGCAAATTTCCGCGATATGCAACCATGCTTGGTGAGCAGCATATAGAGACATTTGGTATTTTTGACGAGGAATTGCTCAAAACTCTCTACGCCTATCTTTTTCCAAAGGACACAAGAAGCATAAGTTCGGGAAAACCGACAAAGGGCAAGCTTTCAATTGTCGGTTTTGGAGATCTTGTGCTCCTGGCGATTCCGGAACCTGTCTGTGTGTTGAAGCTGTTTGCTCCGCCAAGCGCCGAGCAGCTTTTTCAGGAAGAGTGGAATAAACTGAGTAAGATTACTTCCTCAGGTCGGGAAAGGCAGGAGGTCAGATCTCAGAGTCAAAAAGAGAGGCCGTCATATGATACTCCAAAAAATTCCATGGTATCTACTGACCCGAGGGGACTTGACC
Organism: Oligoflexales bacterium; assembly: GCA_015232735.1. Next base: position 1,597 of record JADFZC010000153.1, read on the forward strand.
AGGAGACGGTGGTAAGGGGAGAGGGAAAAGACACTATAGGCCAGTTCAAGCACGAGGAATCGAGCATCGATAACACTGACGGGTCGCAGGATACTTCTTCTGAGGAATTATCAAAAAAATCTGCGCCTCCCATTTCACCGATACCTGTGGATTTTTCCAATCTGAAGGTTGATGGCAATGATAATGATCAGGTTTCTGCAGGTGAAAAGGGCCAGAAAATTGAGTCCGGCAAAGGCTTTTCCATGGGAAGCATAGATGTTCTTGACATTTCAGCTTTCAATAAAAAAAGGAATATGTTGTCATCAGATATATCATCTTCGGATCAGTTGGAACTTCAAAAGGCGGCTCCCGACGCCCCGGATTTTTCTTCCCCGGTGGGACGGGCGGCCCTTGCCTCGGAGGAATCCGGGCTATCCGCCGCCCGAAGGGTCTCCGATTCAGTAAGCGGAATATTGGGAATTAACGCAAGTAATGCATTTTATACTCCAAGCCACAGTGTGTCGCCTGGGCAGGCGACAAATTCAAGGAAAGCAGTCGAAGCCGCTCAACAACCAAAAGCAGAGGAAAATGATCTTATGGCCGTGATTGAGAAAGCAAAAAATTCCCTTAAGGTGGAAGACAGCGGTGAGCCTGTGGATGATTCGCGTCCGACAAGCAAAGTGCTGGAATTCTCTTCTATAACACCATTCCAGACTGGCCAGGAGAATTCAAACCTCAATCCTTTTGTTCTTAACTCGCAAACCAACATTAACGAGCTTGCGCCGGCTTCAGGAAGTTCCTGGATGAATCCGCTGAAGGAAAATACCGGTCAGCTGCAGGTTCAGAATATTGAATATGGACCTATGCGTACCGAAGAAAAGATAGACATGACCAAAACAGGAGCCATGGATGCTCTTTTGAAAAAGGTTCTTCAACATAAAGCCAGCGATTTGCATATGACTCAGGGTATGCCTATTTCACTAAGAGTAGATGGCGACATATTAAAGATAGATAATGAGATTGTCGATGCCCAGAAAATGAAAAAGCTTATTGATCCCATTATTCCTCCGGCGAACAGGCGTGAGTTCATGGAATCGAATGACACTGATTTTGCGTATGAGATAAAAGGGGTTGCACGGTTCAGGGTCAACCTCTTCAGGGATATAAATGGGGTGGGGGCTGTCTTCAGGGCGATTCCATCGACAATAATGCCGGCCTCCCAGCTTGGTTTTCCTTCCGCCATCAACGTATTTTGTAAGGCGTACAAGGGGCTTGTCCTTGTTACCGGTCCAACGGGAAGCGGCAAGTCCACTACCCTTGCAAGCATGATAGATCAGATAAATGAATCAAGAAGCCAGCATATAATCACAATTGAAGATCCTGTGGAGTTCATTCATCCGCAGAAAAAATGCCTGATCCGCCAAAGACAGATTCATGGTCATACGAAGAGTTTTGCCGCAGCTTTGAGAGCGGCCCTGAGGGAAGACCCCGACATAGTCATGATTGGAGAGATGAGGGATCTGGAAACCATCTCGATTGCTCTTGAGACTGCAGAGACGGGACACCTTGTTTTTGGGACCCTTCATACGAACGACGCAATATCGACCGTGAACAGGATAGTGGATCAGTTTCCTTCAAACCAGCAGGATCAGATAAGGGTCATGCTTTCGGATGCACTTGTGGGAATAGTGGCTCAAACCCTTTTAAAGAAAAAAGGCGGAGGCAGGATTGCTGCTCATGAGGTTCTTGTGGTTAACCAGGCTGTAAAAAACATAATCAGGGAAGGAAAGACAAGCATGCTTCAAAACCATATGCTGACAAGGAAACAGGATGGAAATATCCTGCTTAGCGAGTCCCTCATTGCGCTTGTCACCAAGGGTATCGTGGAACCGATACGAGCGGTTGAGAAAGCCATTGACAAGAAAGAATTTGTTGATCTGCTAGCCAAAATGGGTATTCAAGTCAGCTGATGCTTCTGAGAAGGAATGAAGAGGCTTTTTCGCCTACTGCAACCACTCCCAGTGTATGTTTCGCCTTTTCCGGTGGATTTGTAAAGAATATACCGCTTTTTATAAGATTGTCCCTGTTTTTCACGACAGGAAATCTTAAAAGGAGATCTTCAGGCATGGAGGAAAATCTCCTGAACCCCAGCTTCCCCAGCCTTTCCCGATCGATTGTGAGCCATAGAGCTGTTTCGCTTCCGTCAATTTTTTTCTGAAGGGACAGGGCGAGGGTACCCATTGTCATTCTGGGATTGATTTCACTGATAGACAGAAAAAAACTGTTTTTTGGCGATGCGGCCGATTTTCCCGAATATATTATGAAATCGATTCCTGCATAACCTGAATATCCCCTTTTAATCAGCATTTCAGAAACAAGCGCAGAAGCTTTTCTTATCGAATTTACTATAGGCATTTTTATGTCTGAAAGGATGCGTATCGAGGCAGACTCGTCCTGAATGATTGGGCTGAATGGCTTTCCAAGAACATGGCCGACGTATCTTCCCAGCCTGTCGGTCAAAAAACGCGTTATGCCGAGCAGTTCCGTTTTTTCTCCCTGCTTGACAAGGATCTGGGCGGAAAGGTCTATTACTTTGGGCAGCCATGGCTCGGCCAGCACTTCGCCATTTCTTTCCAGAGAGGATTTGATCCAATCCGCCTGAATGTTTGTCAGTTTTGCAGAATCACTGATGAGCATAAGGCCGCGGCCTGCGGCACCAAACCGGTTTTTTATAACAGTGGGTTTTTCCATCTTTTCACGGAACAGACTTATCTGCTCACTTAGCACCCTGAAATTTGATGTGACGATTCCATCCGCCATTTGAGGTCCAAGGAGGTTTTCATCGGGAACGCAGCTGTTTCGGAATCGGTTTCTTATTCCAAGTATCTCTGTTTTTGAATACAGGTTTCTCAGATGGTTTTGCGCCTGAAGTCTCGGTGTCTCAGCCCGGTCTCTTCCGTTAAGTCTTTTTTCATTTAATAGAATGAGATTTGGCGTCCAGCCCCATGGAACAAAATTGTAGTTTTCAAAATATTCATGTTTTTTAGCAAGGAATTCAATGTTATGAATTTCCATAAACTCCGGAATGTCGAAGCCAACCTTGCTAAGATGTCTCAGGAAGGACACGTCAGGTTTGGATCTGCAGACAATGATGTCGCCTCTTTTCGAAAGAAAAAGGGGAACAAGTTCGAAATCTCCCATATTTTCCATGACTGATCTCGAAGCTGTCGTCTCATATGATGGAAATTCTATTTCCACTTCACAGTCGGAATTGAAATAATAAATATTTTGGGGTCTTTTTATCTCCAGTGAAGAGAAGATTTTTTTTTCGTTTGAATCCATAGTCATAGAATTTTTAGAGCCAATAAGTTGTTTTCTAGGACAACAAGAACCTTCCCGCCCTTCTCAAGCTTGCCGAAAAGAAGTTCATCGGCAAGCGGCTTCTTGATTTTTTCTTCTATCAGACGTTTTATCGGACGTGCGCCATAAGCGGCATCATATCCTGTCTGGGCAAGCCAGACAGTAGCTTCGTCAGTTGCTTCAATAGTCACATCTTTCTTCTTCAGCTGCATATTGATTTCGTTAATGAATTTTGTAACAACCATTTTGATGATATCCAGGTTCAGGGAATTGAAGGATATGATCGCGTTAAGGCGGTTTCTGAATTCAGGGGAAAACATTTCCTTGACAGCCCTGCTTATCCCCTTTTCCTCCTCACCGGCAAAGGGTCTTTCAAAACCTATCGTTTTTCTGGCAAGTTCCTGCGCCCCGGCATTAGTGGTCATTACAATGACGACGTTTCTGAAATTCGCTTTTCTTCCGTTATTGTCGGTAAGTGTACCGTGATCCATAACCTGCAGAAGTATGTTTTGCATATCCGGATGCGCCTTTTCAATCTCATCAAATAAAAGGACGGCATGCGGTGTCTTGTTAACTGCATCCGTTAAAAGTCCTCCCTGGTCAAATCCTACGTAACCCGGAGGAGCGCCTATGAGCCTTGAGACGGAGTGCCTCTCCATGTATTCGCTCATGTCGAATCTGATAAGCTCGACTGCCATCACTTCCGCCAGCTGACGGGCCACCTCCGTTTTTCCAACTCCGGTCGGACCGGTAAACAGAAAACAGCCGATCGGTTTATCTTCATCGCCAAGTCCGGATCTGGACATTTTGATAGCGTCGGCAAGGGAATCTATTGCCTTGTCCTGCCCGAATACCTTGGCTTTTATGTCTGAGGCCAGCAATTTAAGAAAGGATTTGTCCTTTATGCTTACCTTTTGTATAGGGACCTTTGCCATTTTTGAAATTGTCGACTGTATCATCTCCTGACTGATATGCTTTCTTTTTTGATCTTTGTTTTTTAGGGCTACTGCTGCGGCAGTCTCATCTATAACGTCTATGGCCTTGTCAGGCAGTTTTCTGTCGGTGATGTAACGGGCCGAAAGTTCTGCCGCTCCGCGAATCGCATCGGCTGAATATTTGACGTTATGAAAGGTCTCAAAAGAATCCTTCAGTCCCTTGAGAATTTCGATGGTCTCAGAGATGGACGGTTCCTCGATGGCTATCTTTTGAAATCTTCTGGCGAGGGCATGGTCGTTTTCGAATATATTTCGAAATTCCTTATATGTTGTTGAACCAATGCACCTTATTTCGCCTGTGGAAAGCATGGGCTTAAGGATATTCGAGGCATCCATCGATCCGCCGCTTACAGCTCCGGCTCCCACAACTGTATGGAT
>JADFZC010000154.1 GCA_015232735.1 Oligoflexales bacterium
GGATTTTTTAGGCGACGAGCAACGCCGAGTCATGGCTTTTTCAACAGGCTCTTAAATGACCTTGATATGCCAGGGTTCATATCTGACACCTTCCCTGTTTCTCATGTCATACCTGATGTCGAGGTAACCAAGCTGTATAAGCTTTCTAAACTCTTCGGTCTCAGCGAATTTCTCAGTAAAATTGAATTCACCAAGTCCCATCTTGCCAACGTCGAAGTCCCCTGCACCATGGTAGGAGTATCCCGGGGGCGCAAGCGATCTGGATGCCCTTGAAAGACTGCCCCTTGAATAAATCACCTTTGTAAAAAATAATTCCGCCTGTTTTACGATGCTTCTGACTCCAGATGTCAGCATGATCGTTGAGCCAATGTCTTTCTTTACTTTTTCAAACAGGGCGTTTGCTTCTCCCTTGAAGAGATACTGTCCCGTACCCGGTATTTTAACAAGTTCTTTTTTGGGCACGAGGTCTGTCAGGCCTTTCAGGACCTTTTTTCCAAGGAAGCCGTATTTGCTGGCATCTTCAAAGAAAAGTTCCTCGATAAGCTCTCTTTCATTTTGGGTGAACTTCTCAATTGAACTGTGGTAGGCCGCATATTTCAATATTTCATCGTAGCTGATTATTCCGAAATTGCCGCTTCCGACTGCACGCTTGACTTTCAGAAGCCTTTGATTTGTGGCTTTGAGGATATCGAACTTCGCGTCGGAAATGAAAATATCATCGTCAAAATCCCTGTCGAAATCCCGGATCTTGTCGAGATTGTCCTTGATATGGCTGTCATTGTCCGGAATGAGCGGGGAAGTTATATCCTCCTGCAAAACATCAGGATCAAGTGAAGGCTCGGGACGGGTGTGTTTTCTAGCCATGGTGGAAAAAGACAGGCCGCCCAGGGTTGCGGCCGAACCTGCGGAAAGCAGAATCTGTAGAAACGTCCTTCTCTTCAAAGTTGATCCATAATAAGCATGTCACAATCAAATCACATGCAAGCTAAGCTTGCCGATAACTAATCTAACATAGAGTGAATATAAAAAAAAGATTTTGGTGTGTGCCTTACGGCTCCTGCTGAAAAATTTTCAAAGTTGGGGATATTGGGGCAAGACATCGCGGACTCATCCTGTGTCTTTGGAGCATGACAAGGGGTTATTTTTATGGTCATTCACTTACAATCTCAGCCTTACCAGGCTTACCGGTGTTAATCTCAGATAAGAACAGATAAGAACAGATTTTAGACATTATTTAGAACAAATTCACAAAAACTGGGAATTCCTTAAAATCAGCCACGCTATGATGGCAAATGTATTTCCATCTGCGAATGGAAATATTTCCATAGCATTTTGACTGATTAAGAATCAAGCTTCTTCACAATTTCGCAATAATAAAGGTTAAAATCATTTTTGTTTAGACCATTTATTTTTGTCATGAATTTCAATATAGGGCTTTTCATAATTGAAAATTTGAAACTGGCATATCGTTTGCAGTCTCACGTTTTGAAAAAGTAGTCACAAGATTGCTTTACTTTTTTTGTCACGTTCAAATTAATCGACTTCACTATTACATGCTTAAATCGCAACTTCAAATAGAGTTATGGAAATGAAAAAAGAAGGAAGTTTAAAACAAAATGTTGGTCTTTTTGTCACTACGTCTTTGGTGATGGATTCCGTTATTGGATCGAGCCTTTTTATGAAACCCGGCAAGGTAATATTTCTCAAAGGGAGACGTTTATATGCTGATTCTAGGTATTAATTCCGCTTATCACGAAAGTTCTGCATGTATTTTAAAGAATGGAAAGCTGCTGGGGGCTGCCGAAGAGGAACGGTTTAACCGACAAAAACATGGAAAACAAGCGCGTCCTGAGTCTGCTGACCAACTACCATGGAACAGTATCGAATTCCTTCTTGGAAAACTCAATATTGCCTTGAATGACATTGATATTGTCGCCTTTTCATTTGATCCGGAAAAAAGGAAAGAGGTAGTATGGCCTAAAGAATATTACCGATCATGCGACTGGGGCTCAGGTGATGCCGAGAAAAGGTGTGTAATAACATAGTTATAGGTGATCATGTTCTGGTCCATAACTGTACAGCGGAATTTGAAAGGCAAATAAATGCGCGCGGCTATAAAATCCTGCGCTGCGATGTCAGTGAATTCAAGAAGAGCGGTGCAAGCCTGCGCTGTCTGGTTTTAAAAATCGGTTAGAGGAGACATCATGAAGAAAAAAACAGTGGTGATCATAGATCCGTATTTGACAGGGATGAAGATAGCTGAAAGATTCCGACAAAAGGGGGTCTCATGCATAGCAGTTATTAATTGGAAAAATGTTCCACAATTTGCCAAGATAACATTTAGAGAAGAGCAATTCGAAAAGATTATAGTTTTTAACAATGATATCGAAAAATTAATTGAAGAGCTAAATAACTGCAAAATTGAAGCAGTTTTTCCAGGGACAGAGGCTGGTGTCGAATTGGCAGAAATTTTGCGGGGACGCCTTGGTATAAATTCAAATGATTCCAGTACATCTAACCTTAGGCGCAATAAATTTGAAATGCATGAGGCTTTACGATCAAAAGGGTTACCCGTCCCTCTCCAGAAACCAGTGCATTCAGTTTTTGATTTGGAAAAATGGATTGATAGGAATGAACACGAAATCACTTGGCCGCTGGTCTTGAAGCCAATGGATAGCGCCGGGACAGACGGTCTGAAATTCTGCAATTCAAAGGCCGAGTCTTTAGAGTATGTCGTGAAGTTGCAGGGAAGAGAAAATTTGCTGGGGAAAAAGAATGAATTCGTATTAGCCCAATCCTTTCTGGATGGGGTTGAATATGTGGTAAATACTGTCAGTTCTTTCGGAAAACATCGAGTCAGCGACATTTGGCGTTATCATAAGAAACGAGTTGTTGGTGCTGGGATGATATACGATAAACAGGAGCTTTTGCCATTTCATGGCAGAGTGCAGGAAATTCTAATCGAATATATCTTCTCTTCCCTGGATGCAATAGGTGTCGTTCATGGACCTGCTCATGCCGAGGTTATGATGACTGGATCAGGGCCACGTTTAATCGAAATTGCATCAAGAATTCAGGGAGGCATAAACCCCTCTATGTTGAACGCATGCTTGGGTGCAAATCAGCTTGATCTGGCTATAGATACCGCATTAAACCCGGAATCTTTTGAGTCTATGACATGGCCAGGCGGGTATCTCAAACGTCATGGGAACTGGATCAACCTGATCTGCCATAAAGATGGGGTGGCTCATGAACTTGATATTTTCTCCCAGAAAATAAGGGAATTAAAAAGTTATTTTTCACATAATTTTTCCATAACAGAGGGAATGGCCACGCAAAAGACAGTCAATTTGTTTTCATCACCAGGTGTTGTCTTTTTGGTGCATGAGAATCCAGATATTATCCTTGAGGACTACCACTTCCTTCGAAAACTCGAAGAGGAGTTTCTATGAAAGACCTATGGTATCTATATGCAGTAGGTGTCGTTTTGTGTTTTGGATTAATGGACTTTCTCTATAGCGGTGTTTTTCAAGATTCTGTCAAAACAGATACAGTGAACTCAAAATTATATTGGTGTTACGCAGGCATGATCGGTATCATTAATGCCGCAGGATTCTTCTTGATATTAAGTACGTTAGCATCTGGCCCGCTCGGTGTTTCCCAAGGGATTTTTTCGTTGGCTATGGTTCCGCCAATAATATTGGCCGCTATCGTTTTTAAAGAGCCGCTGACAAAGATAAAAATACTTATTATATCAATTGCATTGGCCGCTCTTATCCTTGTCCGTTTTTAAAAATGAGACTGATTGCGGATTTCTGGCACCCAAAGTTTTGGGAAAATGGATATCATAGGCAGTAAAATGTCATCCCGCAGTGTCGAATTCGACATTGAACGCAATGTCTGTTATGCCATTTTTCTTGATAATGTCCATAAGTTTTACGACTGAGCCGTGAGGAGTGTTTTTGTCCGCAGAGATGATTGCCTGAAGGAGCCTGTTTTTTTCGAATTTCTTTTTTATTGCCTTTGACAGGTCGGCGAAGGATGAGGGCTCGCCGTCAATAAAAAGATTTGAGTTCCTGTCGAGCGTGAAATTGAGATTTCTGTTTCCCGGGTCCTCTCCTGTGGCCGCTTTAGGCAGTTCCAGGGGTATGGCCTGCTGTGTTATATAATTTGCCGTCACCATGAAAATGACAAGCAGAACAAGCATTACGTCGACAAGAGGAGTCACGTTTATTTCGGTTATTTCATTTTCGTCGTCGAAATTTCCGCTTGATGCCATGTGGGAATTTCCTCTTATTCAATTTTTGTTTTCATAAAAAATGGGCTACTATGAGTTTTTTCAGCGATTCGGCGTTGGTCATTTTTCTTTTTACTATTCGTTGAAAAATATTATATGCGACTACTGCCGGAATAGCGACTATAAGGCCGACAGCCGTTGCAATAAGAGCTTCAGAGATTCCTGACATCACAACGGATGGACCTCCCACCGGATTTGCCGCCAGGTCGTGAAAGGCCTTGATAATGCCAAGCACTGTGCCGAACAAACCTATGAACGGAGCATTGTTGCCAAGAGTTCCAAGAACGATGAGGCCCCTGTCGAGTTTCTGCCGCTCCCCCGCGAGAAATCCAGCCATCGCCTCCTCCATGGCTTTGCCACCTTTTTCCGTGTATTCAAACCCCTTCAGCACTATTTGGGCTTCAATGGCGGGGCTTTCCTGACAAAGTTCCTTTATGGACTCGATTTCGCCCTTGAGCAGTTTCTGGGTAACCTTCTCATTGAATTTTCCATAGTCTATTTTGAGCCTGGCAAAGAAAATGGCTCTCTCAAGCATAATTGCCAGAGAAATGATGCTGAGAAAAATCAGGAGCCATAGAACCCATTCCGTCCCAATAAGTGTCAGACCAAGAAGACTTTGCACAAGATTCATATTTTACCTCGCTTACATGTCAAGGGATTTGAAGAATCCCCCTCCGAACAGGCTTCCAACCTTGAATCCGTCGAAAACGATAAACGTATATTTCAAGCTGACGCCGACAATATCTATGATTCTCTTTTTCTCGTCAACTTCATCATACCTTGATAAATTGGCCGATCCCAGATCAAAGGCGATATGCAGGAAGTGTTCCCTCTGGCGCCTTTGGAAAGCCCCTATGCTGAGAGCTCCGCCGTTTCCCATCCATTCTCCGTCCTGTTCCTGATCGTTTGATCTGAAAAGAAGCCTGTATACAAATACGCCTCCTCTCAAGGCCACATAGATGTTCCCGCCGATTCTGAATCCGAACTTGCCGCCATATTCCCTGAATTGTACCATTTCCTTTCCAAGAGTGGCCGTATTTCTCTGGGCGGGTACATAGTCGCCATAAATTGAAATATCAAATAAATGGGAAAATGAATATCCAAGATCGACGTCCACTCCGTACCCATAATAATTTGGAGTGGCTTCGGTATCACGGGGCCTCAGGGAAAAATTCTGCCACCTTCCTCCTATGCCTGCAAGCAGGCCCGCTGAAGCCTCGGTGCTATCAAGGGCGATTATAAGGAGCAGTAGTAAATGAAGAATGTACAATTTTTTATTTCCAGATTAAATGTGATTTCGAGCAAAAATCTGTGTCGTCGGATTATTTTATATTATTCTATTATTATTTCACGTTTAATATTTTCTTCATAAATCATAAAACTCAAAAGTTCATCTCCCATTTTTTTGGATGAGAGCCTGAAAACCTCTTCCCCCTCAGGTTTGAAGACAGTGACCGCGTCCCATGACTCACCTCTTAGAAATGTCTTTTGTTCAACTATCTTATCAGCTCTTGATATTATCCATCCATATGGGGTCCTTTCAAAAAGCCAGCCCTTTTCATCCCAGGGTTCCAAATAAAAATATGAGCGGTTTCCCATAATCGTTCCTGCTTCGTACCTCACCCTTGGCAGGTTGTTCACACCCCTGTACTTACCATAACCATATGCGGTTAAAAGGTTGGTTTTCAGTTTGTTAAAAAGGTAGTCCAAGGCATCCTGATCTTCCACGAGGGTATAATTTCTTTTCGACAGGTGAGCAGGCCGTGACTTCACCAGGGATAGGTTGCCCAGGTCCTGCAACGGACTTTTTTTCCCCTGAACTCTGTCTTTCCTGCGAAAGTTTTTCCAGGGAAAGACCAGTTTTTCTATAAAGTTTTTCATTTCAACCCTTGACAAAATTTTTAAATTTCTTTATCTATTATCAATCGCTTGGGCACAAAAATAATGCGGGAGTAGCTCAGTTGGCTAGAGCGACGCGTTGCCATCGCGTAGGTC
>JADFZC010000155.1 GCA_015232735.1 Oligoflexales bacterium
AAATCAACAGAGACTCTCATGAACATTAAGATTCTTCCTGGCAAAAAGAAGATAATAATAATAGGTGCTGGAAATTTTGGAACATGTCTAGCGCAGCATTTTGCCTCAAAAGGATATGAGATATTGATATATGCAAGATCGAAATCAGTGGTTGAAAGCATAAATAAATATCACTGTAATCCAAAATATCTTTGTGGACACGTCTTATCAAGGAATATTCATGCTACAGAAGCCATAACTTCAAATGAAATACATAATTCTATTGCAGTAGTCATATCAATACCGACTCAATTTTTAAGATCCGTACTTCTTGACTTGAAAGAACATATTAATGGTGAATGCCTCCTATTAAATACAGCTAAGGGGCTCGAAAATTTGACACTGTTTACTCCTTCAGAAATTATTTGTGATGTTTTGGGTGATGATTTCAGAAACCGCGTCATCACACTTTCAGGCCCAAGTTTTGCAGAGGAATTGATCGAACATCAACCGACCTGTGTGTCTATTGCCGGAAAAGATCCTGAGCTATTGCACTCAATTCAAATACTCTGCCACACACCTTTTTTTAGAACATATACTTCCAAAGACCAATTAGGACTCGAAATAGCAGGTGCATTAAAAAATGTTATAGCAATTGCTGCAGGAGCATGTGTAGGACTTGGCTACCAGCAAAACAGCCTTGCCTCGTTGATAACAAGGGGCCTTGCAGAAATTACCAGAATAGGAGTTTCCGTTGGGGCAGATCCTTTAACCTTCAGCGGTCTTTCTGGTATAGGCGATCTTATCCTTTCTTGTACATCTCATAAGAGCCGAAACTTTTCAGTAGGATACCAAATTGGCCAAGGAACGCCCATATCTAATGTCATTGATAACCTTACTTCAGTTGCAGAAGGAATACCTACTACTGAATCCGCATATATGCTTACAAAAAAATTCGACATTGATGCACCAATCACAGAACAGGTGTATTTTGTTCTCTTTAAAAGTAAAAACATCAAAAATGCCGTTCAATTTCTTATCAATAGAGATCCAAAACCGGAACTTACTTTTTAGTCCCTTTGCCATCAAATTCTGCACATTTTGCGCAAAAAATTGCAGGCAAAGGGATAGCCGTCGGCGATCAGCTATCAGCTTTTTGACCAAAGCACTGACAGCTGATGGCTGACCACTATTTTGGTTCTGGGTCCGCCAAGTTAGGTATTTCCTCTTTTTTTTCTTTAAAATCAGAAAGAGTCTTTGTTAGTGCTGTCAAAATAAATTGGCTCCCAAGATACACGTTGTTATCAGAACCCTTCATAAGATAAATTCCATAACCAACTGGTGATTTGCTTCCTAAATTCAATTCATATAAGTTTTTCCCAATGAGTCTAATACGAATTACTGGAAAATTGAGTCCAAAATCCTCCATCACCAATTTATCTCCAGTTATTATCTTTTGAAACTTATATTTTCTAAGTGTATCTATTATATCCTTAATTACACGCTGATTAGCTTTTTCCTTTACAGGATAGTCAATAAACCAGTCATCTTTGATTTTTTCTAATTTTATTGATATTGGAATACTCTTGTTTTCAGAATAATTTTCATAAGAGAGACTTATCACCTCATCCTCTTCAAAAATAAAAAGCCTATTTCTTTTTTCACTCTCATTCTTTTCCTTTGATGTCTTCCATTCATCATATTGTGCAATACCCACCAATAAGGCAAGCACACACAGAAAAAGCAAGGGGGCTTTAAAAATTCTCAAATTCGTCTCCTTCTCAACCAGAAAGCAAAACCCATTCCTAAAAAAATAAACGGATAAATATAGGAAAGGAATAATAGAGACGTCTGGCTACCTATACTTGAAAGATTAACTGTTGTCTTATTAATGTCTTTTGGTCTTATGGAAATAAAATCCTCGTCCTGAACCAGAAAACCTACACTATTTAAAAACAAATCAATATTTTCAGGTCTCATTGAACTGGCATTAGAAATAAATTGTGAAGATCCAACAACCACGATCCTTACCCCTCTAGACCTCGTCCCGTCTAATGCTGCGTCATTATCCAATTTAGTCAAGCCTGCTAAATCCTTTCTTTCCTTAACATTTTTATCATCAGTTGAAGGCCCTACTGAAATACCAACAACACCAAAACTACCTGACTTTATCTGTTCAGCACTAACTTTCTTTAAATCGTCCATGTTTTTTATTCCATTCACTTGGACCATAATATCTGCTGTCTTCGCCACCATATTGACTTTTACGCCTTTACTTTTAACAGTCATGTTCTCCACAGATCTGGCACTTGGAAAAAGAATCGATACTACAGATCTTTTGGCAAAATCCTTTGTAATAACATGAAAATCATCAAAGCTACTTACTATTGCATTGTTCTGACCAATAAGTTGAGCTCTTGGATCATCAGGGCGGAGTAGCAAAAAATCATTGTTAAAAGAAAGTCCGTACCTCGATAACAAAATATTGATATTAACAACAGGTGCTAAGGCATCTACCAAGACGAATAATGATTTTCCACTATCGACAAATTTTTCCACCATAGGTATTTCTTCTTTTTTCAGATCATATTTGGGCCCCGAAACTATTAATAAGTCTGCATCGTTTGGAACTCCTCCACTTTCTAGTAGGGATATCTCATCAACCTGATATTTATTGTTTTTCAATTGTTCATATATGTATGCAAAGCCGTTTTCTTCGGAACTTTCCAAGCCGCCTTCGCCATGCCCTTTTAAAAATAAAATCCTTTTTTTCTTATCTTTCAGAACATGCAGTAATGCATTAGCAAATTTTTCCTCTGTCAATATTGATATTCTAGACTGTAAATCACCCAATTTGAATATGACTGTATTACTACTTGCGATCTTTTCAGAAAGAGCAAGCTTTGGATGATCATTTGGATTCATTATTTTAACGTCTGCCCTCAAACCATTTTCTTCGTAAAGTCTCAATATATCCTTGAATTCGTTTTTCTTCATTTCGTCATCAAAAAAACCAACTATTTCTAACTTATTTGACTTACCTGTAATCATACTAATCATTTTTTTCGATTGATCTGAAAGTGTATTTACGCCCGACTTTGTCATATCAATTGTCTTATTTAGTCTCTGCCTTGTAGATAAAAGCCCAATGCCCAAAAAAATCAAAACAGCTAATAAAATGTTAATGCCCGAGCTAGCTCCATACTTTGCTCCCCTCCTTCTCACCATTTTTTTTAAAAAGTCAAAATCAAAATACAGCCACAATACAAACATCAATATCGAAACACTCCATCCAAAAATACCCAGAAGGGAGTTCGTTTTTAAAGAGGCTGACAGAATGGACATCATTGCTGCAAATAAAATCCCAAAAAAAAGAAAAAATATCGAAAATGATCTCATATCAATTTACCTCCACCGTCTTGAGTCCAGAACAACGTTAGTCAGAAATAGAAACATCAAAGTGAAAATAATAAAATATACAACATCACTTACATTGATCATACCTTTGAAAAACGATTCTAAATGCGTTGTGGAAGCCAGATATCTGACGATGCCCTCAGTTCCCTCTCGGGAAGTAATATTGGGAGCTATCCAATTTAGAATAAGCAAAAGAAAAAGACCAAACATGGTAAATAAAAATGATATAAATTGATTTTTTGTCATGGATGAAACCCATATTCCAAAGGAAATCTGAAAGCATATAAGCAAAAAAATTCCCAAATAAGACGAAATCAATACACCGATATCGGGGTTTCCATATCTCACCAAGTATAATGGGAAAACCATTGAACTTATTAAAACAATCAACATCATACCAATACCAGCAAAAAATTTACCTAAAACTATTTGCGTTGCACTTACCGGCGATGCTTCAAGTAACTTAATTACTTTATTTTTCTTTTCTTCCGAAAAAGTTGCCATGGTCACTGCAGGGATTACGAGCAGCAAAATAAAATTAATATTGTTGAATATCGCAGCAATAAGCTGTTCCAAAGTCGGGATTTCCCCTCCCATCGCACCCGCTTTCTTCTCCAACTCCACAAAAGTAAAAATAAACGAATGAAAAAAAACCCCTAGAAATAATAGAAAAAACCAAAAAACCGCAGATCCTTTTATTGATCTGAAAAATGCAAGAAAATCTCTCTTTGCTATTGTAAAAATTGCTCCCATTGCAAAATCCTTATATTATTTGCTCCTAGTTAACTGAAAGAATACTTCTTCAAGGCTTTTTGATTTCAAAACCATCTCTCTAATACCAAAATTGTTATTGACAATATGGGAAATTACACGATCAACAACTTTTTCATCATCTACCGAAATAAATTCGATACTCCTTTTTTCAAGGTCAACAATTCTTGGTCTTACTACTCCTTCTATATCAGCCAGTTCTTTTACTAATGTCTCCGGATCTCTAGCTACCTTTAGCAAATACTGCTTGCCACCTTCGATTTTCGTGATTAATTCTTCATAAGATCCCTGTTCCACTATCCTACCCTTATCAATTATCACAATATGATCACATACAGTCTGAACTTCCGATAATATGTGCGAACTAAAAAGAATCGTGTGATCTTCTCTCAAAGCCTTAATTAACTCTCTTATTTGGACTATCTGCCCTGGATCCAGTCCCTCTGTCGGCTCATCAAAAATCAGTACCTCTGGATTATGAACCAATGCCTGAGCCAATCCCACCCGCTGTCTATATCCTTTTGAAAGATTGCCTATAAGCCTGTCCTTAACTTCTCCGATCGAAAGTCTGTCTATTGCCTGTCCAACTCGTAAATCGGCATCCTTAATCGGAACACCTCGAAGCCTGGCAACATAAAATAAATATTCTTTAACCACCATATCATCGTGAATAGGCGGATCTTCGGGCAAATATCCAATTTTCTTTTTCTCCTCCTTTGGCTTATCGAAAACATCATAACCATCAATCGAGACAGATCCAAAATCGGCTCCAATACATCCACATACAATATCCATTGTGGTTGTCTTTCCAGCTCCATTTGCCCCCAAAAAACCAACTACTTGTCCCTTTTTTACTATAAAGGAAACATCCACTAAAGCTTCAATGCTTCCAAAGCTTTTCTTTATGTTCTGTATGGTGATCATACTCTATACCCTCTATACCCCACAGACTCACCTGTTAAAAAAATAATTAGTCCGTGGCGCTAAATGCGGCACGGACATATCCTGAGGAGCGAAGCGAGTATAGGATCTGTCGCGATATTTCAGCATGTTACAACAGATCCTTCGTCGCTTCGCTCCTCAGGATAGTTTCCGGCGCCTTTGGCGCCGGAAACTAATTACATAACGCAAATAAAGTGAACAAGACACAGAATGTTCTGTCAAGTCTTCCAAAAATATTTATTTTAGTAATTAATAACATCATTTTAATTTATCACAACGCATATATCTATTTAAATGAAAACCTATTTTACATAATTTATACATTGGCTTTATTTTTCATAAATTTTTCATATTTCCATTAGATTACAACGCAACGGAACAAACCTAGGCCTTGCATAAATGGCTCCTTTTGGGTATTTTTATGTAGTAATTGATATTTTTATGAATACTGACTTCTCCATTTCAGAAGAACCTGCTAATATATTTAGGTAAGTTCAATGTTAAGTGGAATTCATAAATTCCGAAGGATAATAATTAAAACCTTAAGGAGGCAAAGAGGATGACGTTAACCAAAGATGTCTTGGTTGAAATGATCAGAGATAAAGTAGGCTACCCTGTAAAGGAGGCTAAAGACATATTGGAAATTATTCTTGAGGAGATAAAGCTAAAACTAGAAGACGGGAAAGATGTAAAAATCTCTGGTTTCGGAAAATGGACTGTAAAAGAGAAGAGATCCAGACCTGGGCGTAATCCTCATACAGGTGATAAAATTGAAATCTCTGCACGAAGAGTGGTAACTTTTCATCCATCAGACAAAATGAGAGATTCTGTGAATAAAAACAGTGGTTCGTCCAGCGGGGAATAATTCACTTTTTTTCAGGAAAGGTGATCCTCTTTAATTTTAAAAGCTAACCAACTATAGCTATATGAAGTTTATAGTTGGTTTTTGTTGTTTTAGTTTAAACGTCATTTTGCTTTGGTTCAGCCGTTTTTTTGCAGATAGTTTTTATTATCCACTTTCATGGATTTCTAGAAGGTTTTAATCCGTTACGATTAAGACAGACCACAAAAAAGGAAACTATGTCAGACATCTATGAAAAAAAGGTGAGAACCAGAAACACAAATAAAAAAAAAATTAGACCTTTTAAAGGTATTTTCTTAAGAAAATTTTTTATTGTAACAA
>JADFZC010000156.1 GCA_015232735.1 Oligoflexales bacterium
AAACCTCGTCCTTCAGGGCGAGGCCCTTCAAGCTAACCAAAATCAGGAGAGGCTTAAAGCCTCTCCTTTCGACACCCGGTCCTTCAGGGCCGGGCTTACAAATCATGCCCGCAATAAGAGAGGTTGAAACTTTTATTGCACAGGGGAAAATCCGATATCTGCTGATCTCTGACGGCAATGGAAAGTCCTGTCCAGTTATGAAAAGAGGGGTCCACTATTTTGTACCTTTTAAACCTTCCGTCCGGGCCGGTAATTGCCGTATGGCACACCTCCCCCCGCCATCCCTCCGAAAGCGCCACGCACATGGAGTCCGGTTTCATGGTTCCAGGAGTTTTGGATATGGACCCTCCCGGCAGGATTTCCAGCTGCTGTTTAATGAACTTTACAGATCTCTTTATTTCAAGCCACCTGACATAGGCTCTGGCGAAAACATCCCCGCTCTGCCAGATGGAGATTGGAATATGGTTGTAGCAGAATATTTCGGTGGGATGATCCTGTCTCACATCCATTACAAGCCCGCATGCTCTCGCTGCAACGCCGACAAGCCCAAGTTTTTTGGCATCTTCGACCTTTACCGTCCCTATGTCCTCAAAACGTACAACGACCGATCCGATGTTCCATAAAAGATCGACTGCGGAAACAAGTTCATCAAAAACGATTGAAATCTTATACATGAGCTCCTTTGCCAGATCACCTGGAATGTCATGGTTTACACCGCCCGGGCACAGAAGTCCCCGGCCGAAACGATTCCCGCAGATAGCGGCCGTCATGTTCAGAAAATCCCCCCTTATGCGCCCACAATAAGCGGCTGTCGGCAAAAAACCCACATCGTTTGCTAGAGCCCCGAGGTCACCGACATGGCATGCTATTCTCTCAAGTTCGAGCGCTATTCCCCTTATAGCCATGGCCCTGACGGGAATTTGCATTTGCGAAAGATTTTCTATTATCTGGCAATATGCGGATGCATGCGCAATTGTTGAGTCTCCGGATACAGTCTCGATATAGTGAAAGCTCCTTTTTTCCGGCCCGCCCCGCAATTTCCTCTCTATGCCCCTGTGCTGATAACCGAGAGAAATCTCCAGATTGAAAACCTTCTCACCGAAGCATTGAAAACGAAAATGACCGGGCTCGATTATTCCCGCGTGAACAGGACCGACTGCAACTTCATGGATATCCGAACCTTCCACCCTGTAAAAAGGCATTTTGCCTATTTGAGAATAATTCTTTTCGCTGCTGTTTGTCACAAAACGCAGGGGATTGAGGAATGGATGACCTGAGATCCTGATTCCATCCTCTTCAAAAAGTTCCCTTTCAAAAAGATGAACCTGGGGGAGGCTTTTCGTCATGGATTCCAGAGTTCCGTCAGCTTTTAGTTTTGTTGAGAGAATCTCCAGTCTTCCTTCCTGGTCGTTGCTTAGCACGCAGTGGATGATTTTATCCGAAGAAGGCTCGCTATGGCTGCCGAAAAGGGAACTGACCCTCTTGCCAAGGGTGCATTCTTCGATGATCCTGGTTTGAAATTCCTTTGGTGGCATGCACGGTATTTCTGAAATACCGACCATGCCATTATTAACGCAATAAATACCTTCTGCCATTATCGGAATTCTCCATAAAATTTAACCGCGTCGTTCAGCATTACCTTGATTTGATCCGGTATAAATATTCCAAGGGCCAGGACGGTCAAGGCTAATAAAAGTATCGGGATCGTTGTCAAAAGGCTTTCCGAAGGGGCTATTTCATTTCGCTTTAAGGATGGATGTCCAAATACTACATAGAAGACAGTCCTGCCCATACCCAGAAAAACAATAAAAAGAAGAATCAGAAACACCACACCAACAAGATTATTCCCACTTTCAAAAAATGCCTTGGTCAGCAAAAACTCACTTAAAAAAGGGCCGAACGGGGGAGATCCGGTTATTGCAAGAAACCCTATGATGAACATGATGGCGGAAAATGGAAGAACGTGAACCATCCCCTTGACGGACTCTATCGATTTGCTTTTGCAGGCCCTGTGGAGATTGCCTGCGGAGAGAAACATTACACCCTTTGTCAAAGAATTATTGATCATGTGAAGGAATGTTGCGGAAAGTGCCGGACCTCCGATCCCTATGCCAAGAACAAGTATTCCCATATGTTCAATGCTGGAATAGGCCAAAAGTCTTTTGAAGTCTCTCTGGTCCAGCATGAAAATGCTCGCAAGAGCCATCGATATGATTCCTGTGAATATGAGTAGAGAACGGGCATATGGTCCTTCGCCAGCCATGTTTACTATATGCACCACGCGAAGAAGCGCCAGAAATGCGCAGGTTATCACCCCGCCTGCAAGAAGCGCGCCGATCGCTCCCGATGATTCACCGTAAACGTCTGGCTTCCACGTATGCATTGGAACAAGACCTATTTTTGTTCCATATCCGACAAATAAAAAGACAAAAGCCACCCTGATCCAGAATTTGGAATAATAATTGGACGAAGCAAGGAGCTCTGAATATATCAGGGTTGAATTTTCCGATTCCACGAATGCCGAATAAACAAGAAAAAATGAGCCCATGAGAGCTATGGCTATTCCCACGCCTCCAATCAGCATATACTTCCATACCGCCTCGAGGGACTCCTCTCTCTTGTTGAAATAGACAAGAGGAACTGCCGACAGCGTTGCTGATTCCATAGCGATCCACATAAGTCCAAGGTGCTGCGAAACTATCGATAAATTAAGCATCCCCAGGAGAAAAAGCACCGACAGGCAAAAATAGCGGTTTTTCCTCTCGCGCCTGAAATCAAGGTAACCGACAATATAAAAAGAGAGCAAAAGGAAAAGAAAGGTTATGATCACAAGTACAATTGAACCGAAAGGATCAAGTCCAATCCACCTTGAAAAGGAGGATACCGGACTTCTTAAATTCATGAACGCAAGTATACACTGTGTGATGCAGGCGACGGGTATCAGATATGGACGGTATCTGTCCGAGGGGATAACGAGCGTAAAAAGGCCAAAGACTGCCGGCGATATGAAAAGAAAATATATCATATGGATATTTCCCCGATTTATTCCTTCAAATAATTCATCTTTCTGGTGTCGAGCGAAGTATAATGTTCGGCAATGTCGTGCAGAACAATCCCCATTATGAAAATGCAGACAAGAAGGTCGAGAAGAATGCCCATTTCGACCACGAACTGCATTTTGCTTACTATGAGCATGCCAAAGATAAATATGGCATTATCGAAAACAAGATAACCTATTACCTGCGTGAATGCCTTCCTCCTTGAAACAAGCAAAATAACCCCTGCCACAAATGTCGAGATGCCGATGGGTATTATCATCGGATGGGTTTCAGGGTTTTGCGGTATGTATTTGCCTGCGAGAACAAGGCTTATGCCTGTTATTGCGAGCCCTAAAAGCATGGACGCCGTTGACCCTATGTTTGGACTATCCTCCCTCTTGATTCTAACGCCGCTCATCGCTTTGTAAAGCAGGCTCGGGATTGCGATCCCCTTGATAATGAACATCAATACGGCCATAGTTATGTTTGGAACTTCCAGCCCTTCAAAAACAAGCGGCAAAACACTCAGGATTATACCCTGAAACACAACAAAACGTATCATAAGGTCGATTTTTATTGTCCCAAGTATCATTAGATTGAGAAAGACGATTACTACAAAAAGTATGTTTATGACATATTCCATATTTTTTTCCCCGCTATTTCATCACGAATATGAGGCCAAAAACCGCCAGTACGCAGGAGGTGATGATAAGCCCTGGTATGCGAATGAGTTTTATCCTGGCCATAATGGATTCCACGGTTCCTACCAGTATGGAAAGAAGGGTGATCCCCGCAAGAAATATAGCGACATTCAGCGCCATAACATCAAATCTCATATTAAAGACCGTCCTGACCAGTATGGATGAAAGAACATAGAAACGCAGAGCGGCTCCATACATTATAAGCCCCAAAAGGGGACCGCTGTGATCCAGTACAATGACTTCATGAATCATCGTCAGTTCAAGGTGTGTGTTGGGATCGTCAAATGGTATTCTGCAGTTTTCCACAAGAAGGATCACAAAAAGGCTGAACACGACCAGAATCAGCGAAGCATTGGTCTTGTCGAGCAGGGAATCCCCCCTGTCCGGGAGCATCTGGTCAAGCTGAAGGGAATTTCCAAGCTTTGCGTAAATAAGAAGTATGAGAAAAAGAGCCAGTTCTGAAAAACATGCAAAGGTGACTTCGCGGGCAGCGCCCATTCCTTCAAAGGAGGATGCAGTGTCAAGAGCCGAGCAGGTAATGAAAAAACGCGAAAGGGAGAAAAGATATACAAAAAGAAATACATCGCCGGAAAAGGAATAAACGCCTTTCTCGATTATGGTGGGCAGAAGCAGGCCGGCCATGCCGATTGAAATGACCGTTACTATGGGGGCAGCCTTGAATATCCAGGTCGTCGAGGTACTGAATACGAAACCCTTTAAAAGGTTCTTTCTGATATCGTAGTATGGCTGAAACAGACTCGGACCTTTTCGTCCTGCCCAAAAGGCCTTTGTCTTGTTTATTATCCCGAGAAGCAGCGGAGGAAAAAGCAGAAGTACAATTATTTGTATGAAAACCGGCAACATTTTGAAATCCCCGTTCCTTAAATTCAAATAAGGAGAAAAATTGCAAGAATCAGAAATATATAAACGAGATACAGATGCAAATAACCGTTTTGTATCCAGTGAAACCACTGAGTCTTGTTGATAAAATTTCTGTAGAGAGGGACCATAACCTTATCGAGGACCACATCGGCCACATGGATTTCAAAAGCGGAGTGGCCGGGCAGGATCGAATCTGAAGAGGTTCTCTTTACTTTCGGACGTAAAGCCCAGGAGAAACTTTCGACCAGTACCTGCGCAAATGAAGAAGAGGTGTACTGCATCCTGGCTGTGGGCTGTGAATAGCCGCAGCCCCACGTTGGCGCCAGATCGATCGGCCTGGAACCAAGCAGGCAGACAAGCGCCAAAAAGCAGGTCAGGCATGCCAAGATGAGAATTGTCCCACATATTCCGATATAATGAAGCGGAGCCAGGGTTGAAACGTCCGGAAGAATCTCTTCGCCCCCACTCCATGCGCAGACCGCTGCGTTCAGAATATTTGAGAATATTGCCGGGATCAGGCCTATTATAAAACATGCCGCAACGAGTACGGCCATTGAAATATAGATCGAAGGAGAAGGCTCTTGCACTTTGGATGGATAGACACTTCTGGGCTCTCCGAGAAAAACCGTTCCGTAAACTTTGACGAAACACGCCAGTGCCAAAGCTCCGGTGATGGCCAGAAGCGGAGCAAAAAGCGTCATGGCTATCCGGGCGCTGTCACCCATGATACCAAGTGATCTGAAAAGGCCTATATAAACGAGTAACTCGCTTACAAAGCCGTTAAGGGGAGGAAGCCCGGATATGGCCAGCGCAGCGAAAAAAAAGAGTATTGCGGTTATCGGCATATGCTTTGCCAGACCGCCCATCTCATTTATCAAACGTGTTTTTGTCTTCATTATCACAGCACCGGCTCCAAAAAACAGAACCGATTTGAAAAGGCAGTGGTTCCAGGTATGAAGAAGTGCGGCGGAAATTCCCAGAACTATCCACGCCTCTTCACCGAGTGCGCCTCCAATGAGGGCAATGCCAATACCCATAAAGATTATGCCAATGTTTTCGATGCTGTGATAAGCGAGAAGTCGTTTGAGGTCGTGCTGTCCAAGTGCAAAACAGACTCCCATGACAGCGCTTATTCCTCCAAGGGTCAAAATCGCATACCCATATCCTTCTGAAAATCCCGGGAGGAGGCTTAAAAAACGCAAAAGGCCGTACACCCCCATTTTAATCACGACGCCAGACAGCATCGCCGATATGTGGCTCGGGGCGCTGGCATGAGCCGGAGGCAGCCAGATATGCAAAGGCATTATTCCCGCTTTGATTCCAAAGGCCAAAATCGTGAGGCTGAAAAAAGTGAATCTTGCAAGTTCGCTCACTTCTGATTTAATGGGAACCATATCAAATGAACCGCTGGTCGCATTCCAAAGCAGAAGAAGCGCGATTATGCACATTGTGCTGAGGCGTGTAGTCACAAAATAAAGCCAGGCCGCTCCGCGAACTTCTGCCTCGGTGTCATCCATGTTGATCAAAAAGACTGCTGAAATGGCCATGAATTCCCAGGATATCAGGAACAGAATTCCATTGTTTGATATCAAAAGCATCACAAGGGCCGCGGCAAGCAGTCCAAAAAAGAACCTTAAAACCGTATTTTTATATTTTTGATGATGG
>JADFZC010000157.1 GCA_015232735.1 Oligoflexales bacterium
CTGGCGCATATGGATGTCGCAAGCGACTGCAGAGGCGAAGGAGTGAGGCCCATTGTCCATAAGAACTATGACGGCGGGGAATTGTGCCTTCCTTCCGGGCTTAAAATAACCCCTGAAGAAAACCCGGAACTGCTGAAATGCCTGGGTGAGACAATAATTACGTCAGACGGCACCACCCTGTTGGGGGCCGATGATAAGGCCGGAATAGCCGAAATCATGACAATGATCGAAATTCTTATGAAAAGCCCCGGAATAAAACATCCTGAGCTCCGAATCTGCTTTACTCCTGATGAAGAAATTGGAAAAGGCGTTGACAAAATAGACATGAAGAAGCTTGACGCTGATTTTGGATTCACAGTCGACGGAGGATTTCCATGCGAATTAAACTATGAAAATTTCGATGCCTATAACGGCAAGATTACTTTCAAGGGAATAAGTTTCCATCCAGGTGCCGCAAAAGGCAAGATGGTAAACGCAGTAAGATACGGCGGCATGTTCATCGATATGCTGCCTCATAGTCACTCACCTGAAAACACCTCCATGCGGGAGCCTTTTATACATCCGCTTATTGCCAGGGGCGACGTATCTGAATTCACTGTCGATCTGATTATCAGGGGATTTTCCCTTGACGACATAGAAAGACAGAAAAAAATGATCATGTCAATAATCGATCACATAAAATCCGTTGAACCAAGAATCATATGCAATGTGAATATAAAGGAAAGCTACAGAAACATGGCCGATATTATCAGCAAAAACGGCTTCATCCTCGACAGCCTTCTGGAAGCGGGCCGAAAACTCGGTCTCGATCCATATTTTAATCCGATACGAGGAGGTACTGACGGAGCAAGGTTAAGTTACATGGGTCTGCCGTGTCCCAACATTTTTACCGGGGGAGTCAATTTTCATTCCCCCAAGGAATGGATCAGCCATGAGAAAATGGCGCTTACTACTGCATTCTTGCTGGAGATTGTTCAAAACATCTGAGAGCCTGTCTAAAAAGGGTCGGACTTAAGCGTTAATCGTCGTCGGACGATCCTCATTTACCGGAATGTAAACGTAGGTCACCCTCCTCCTTGAGCCTTGACCCACCCCTTTTTAAACAGGCTCTGAGAGAACGAATTTTACAAATCATCGAACGAAAACTGGCTTGCAACAAGCCGGACCGCTATGGATCTCTGCTCTTCAAGAATATCCCGGAGATGTTCGAGTTTCGTAAGCGGGTTGGCTATCACGACCCTGAACACATTTATCAACTGATTGTGATAACGTGAAATATTCAAGGCTGTCCTGGATACAAATGTCTTTCCTCCCTCTCTCTCCTCTTTTTGCAATGAAATTGTCAGACGATTCAAAAGTTCATTTATTTTCAAGGATCTTTCCCTGTCAACCCCCTGTTCGAGCAGTCTCCTTATTTTTTCGGGAATATATCTGTATGTTAAAAGATTGAGCTCAGGTTCAGTGATAAGCTCGAAATCCATCTGATTTCTTATCATTTCGGCAAAGGCCCTTGCCTTTTCGATTCCAAGATCTATTAGAAGTTCATATCCTGGCCTTGCTATTATGCGAAGTCCCGAATGAATAAGCATCGCTATTCCTGGTCTTGAACCTTCAAGAGTCCTTCTTCCGAGATCCCTTGATCCTTTCCTTATTATGTACTCCGCGCTGTGTTCAATCAGGCCAAGGGACGACTCGCTTCTGAAAACAACAATACCGGCTCCTATTGGGATGTAAAGCTGTTTATGCGCATCTATCGTAACTGAATCAGCTTCTTCTATTCCAGAAAGAAGATACCTGTACTTTGATGAAAACAAAGTAGGTCCGCCCCAGGCGGCATCCACATGAAAATGTATGTTCTCACGCCTGGAAATAGCCGCAAGATCCCCAAGCGGATCGACATTTCCCGTTTCTGTTGTCCCTGCAATCCCGACAATGGCCACGATTCCAACCTTTCTGGATCTCAACTCTTCAATCTTTTTCAAAAGAAGATCCACCCTGATTTTGTTTTTGTGATCGGTGGGAATCGTTATCAAGTTGTTTCTTCCTATGCCTAAAAGGTTCGCCGCTTTCAAAAGTGAATAATGTCCCCTTTCAGACACTATTATGGAAAGTCCCTCATACCCATGCCTTTTAAGGGATTGAAAAAGTCCTTCATCTCCTACGCCTTTAAAATTTTCACAAGGGGGAAAGAGCCTGTTCAGAGCTACCCAAAGAGCTGTAACATTGGCAAGAGTACCGTCGGAACAAAGCGTGCCGAGTGAAACCTCGGACTTTTGCGTCATCTGTCTATAATATTCCTCGCTATTACAGAAAACAAGACGATGAATCATCCCGACAACCTGTCTTTCAAGCGGCGTGAATGCCTTTGATGTCTCAATCTTAACCAGATTCTGATTCAATGCTATCATGATTTTTGCAAGAGGAAGCATGAAATACGGCAAAGCCGATGTCATATGCCCGACAAAACTGGGCGACGACGTGTGGACTGACCTTGATACCACCTTGTCCATCAGGAATTCCGTCTGTTCAGAAACCAGCACTGGATCATCCAGAATTTCCGTATCAAGGAAATCCTGTTCCAAATCTGAGGACGAAATATTTGAAGCAACAATATGTTCTTTTAAGAAACCTAAAAGATTTCCTGAAATCTCCTTCTCAATCCTTCCAAGCGTAGTGCTGTCGTTTTCGGGCACCGTAAAAACCCTATAGAGCTTTTCCAGATTGGTCTTCGCAATACACAATTTATTTTCCATCCTCAAAACTCCCACGATGGATAATTGACATCCATATTATGCTACTTTTGAATTTTCTCCCGGCTCCTTTCCAGATCGTCAAGAAGAAACGTGATGTCATCATTTTGCTTCAGTATGGAAAGATGAAGGAGAGCGCCGGTAGCCCAAGTCTCACATTTAATAAGACTTACCTGCAAAACAGCCGAGGGCAGAGCGCCCAGCCTGTCATCAAGCTGCAGTGTATACTCATCGCCAGTTTTGAAAAGAAACTCCAGATCCGAAATACCAATCTCACTTTCGGCACAGTGCTGATCCAGAGACAAAACCACTTCACTGCGGCTGATTTTCAATATCCTGAACGTAAATATAAGATGCCACAGAGATCTCCTTACGACAAGCCTCGCGATTCCATCATACGAATAAAATTTTTTTCCGGCAGAAGGTTCGTTCGATAATATCGTCATAATGAAGATCGCCCCCCTGAGACCTATCTAGACCCTAGCCGAAAAGGTCTGACTCTTCGTTAATCGTCGTCGGGCGATCCTCATTTACCAGTATGTAAACGTAGGTCGCCCTCCTCCTCGCGCCTTGATTCAGACCTTTTCGGCTAGGGTCTATCTAGCAACTTGTGCAAAATGCACCGTTGAACACGTTATGTCCGGCAAATAATATTGAACGTGTTCCTGAGCTTTGTCATATGATCGGGGTAAAAAAGCGTAAAACCACGGCCGGTGTCAAATGCCAAATGTTAACATATTGATATGATAAAATATTTACTTGAGATCAATCTGACTGCAGCTCAAAACTGGCGGCATAGGTTTTAATATTCGGATCCTTGAAATCCTGAGGCAGCTGGCTGACTATTTTCAGCCGGGCCTCTTTCCTTGAATCTGAACTGTAGATTATTGATCCACCCGTGTCCAGGCTCCCTTCCCCTTCAATCCTCATCTCATCATTCATGTTCTCGAATGACACAATCTGGATTTTGCAGCCTTTGTGTATTTTATCAATATTATATTCGCTTCGGATATCCTCCTCGGTCCTGTATCTGTCACAAAGAAGTCTGCTTTTGATATTTTTTACGACAGGAGAAGCAAAGAATTTTCTTCCATCATTGATCCTGAGTTCAATTTTTATCCTGTCTTTCGTAAAAGCGGAAATATCATTATTTTTTTTGTGGTCCCTTACGCATCCAAAAGTGACAGCAAGTGTAAAAATTATTAACGGCCCTGCATATCTCATTTTTATTTTCCTTTCGATGATAACCATTGTTGAAAAAAGAATAAAAAGCGTTTCGATTTGATTTTAAACAAGGGGTTGCAACTGATTTCGTGATAGATGTTGCAAAAAACATGCCTTTTGGGAAACGCGTCTTCTATTCATCTTTATTATTTATCGGCATCATCTCCGGGAATTCTTTAGCGGCTGTCTGAAAATCTACTTTTTCACCTTTTCTACATATCCAGATGTTCTTGTATCAATTTTCAATATATCACCGATGCTTATGTGAAATGGAACCGTAACAACCAGTCCGGTCTTCAAAGTTGCGGGCTTGCCTCCCCCCCCGGATGTATCCCCTTTTATGTTCGGCGGGGTATCCACAACCTCAAGTTCAACGAAATTATCAAGTTCCACTGCAACAGGTTTGGATTTGAAAAAAGTCACCCTGACAATACTGTCCTCAATAATGAACATCTTGGCATCACCCAGTTCATCCTTGGTCAAGGTATACTGCTCATATGTCCCTGTATCCATGAAGGTGTAAGTCTCCCCATCGTTATACAGGTACTGCAGATCCCTGGCCTCCAGCTCGGCTCTTGGGACCTTCTCACCAGACTTGTATGTTATTTCAATAACTTGCCCTGTTTCCAGGTTTTTCAATTTAGTTCTCACAAAAGCAGATCCCTTGCCCGGATTGACAAATTGAAAATCAACAATAACAAAGGGTTTGCCAGTATGTTCAATTTTAAGTCCCTTACGAAATTCGTTTGTAGAATACATTGGATTTTCCCATACTTTTATTGGTTAAAAAAACAAGACTCCATATATATTAGAACCATTAGACTCCGGCAACCATAACCATATCTGCAAAACATTTTTATGGCGCCTTAAGGTTCTATTCAACCGACGATCTTTTTACCGGCCTCAGCCTAGCCTCAGTTTTTATGGTTTTATCCCCGCGGGACAAGTCGATCCCCGCCACATCCTCATGCCTCAATATCTTCACAAGTCTCCCCCGGAATTCACCTATGTTTACCCTCCTTGCCCTCTGGACCCCCAGCCCAGGTCCACGCAACTGACCGTTTAACCCTGAAGTTGCGTGTATGATGTCACCGAAACCGTCCTTGTGAAGCTTTTCAAGCAATACCACATGTCCATGATAAACAAGCAAGTCCCCGGGTCTTGCATCAAAAGGGTTATCACCTATCTCAATAAAATGATACTTTTTCCTTAGTTCCATCCTCGACAGGTTTATCATGGCCCCCGTGGGAATATAAGGATACTCAAGCCCAGCCACTTTATATACAAGATTGATAAAATGGCTGCAGTCAAGGCTGCACCTTCGGCAAGCCTGGCAATTTCCAAGACTCTTCTTAAAATCCCCCTTTGCCGAGGAGGCGCAGCTCACGCATTTGTCACAATCATCCTGACCGGCAAGCCGGCTACCACCATATACATACGAAACATCATAATTTTCCAGTATGAAATCCGCTGCCACGACAATGGAACTGCGGAGATTGTTTTGAGATAATTCCGAAAGTCCGTAGGCAAAACCGCAACTCCCCACCATCAGAAACAATAACAGTGCTTTCAGGAGAATCCTATCAGGTATCATATCAGTTCCAACTTAAATTTGTCTGCCAGTAAACTCATTATAATATGATAAAATACAATAAAAAACTAGTCGATGTCGCTTTCAGCGACATCGACGTATCCTGGCAAGTGAAGAAAAGCATAAAATCTGGTTGTAACATGCTGATATTTCGTAACAGATCCCAAACATTCAACACAGAGGAGCAGTGAACCATGTTGAAAGCGGGTTTCGAAACCATCCTTCAGCGTATATCGGAAAGATCCGAAGACAGCAAGCTCATCGATAAGTTTCTGGTTTTGGTATCCGAAAAGGAAGATTCCAGGGAAAAATGCGAATTGCTTTTATCTCTGATCAACAAAATAAAAGATACTGAATATTTCACTGCCATGCAGGTCGCAAAAGAGGTATTCAATTATGCGTCTTCAAGCCCGGATCTTTTCCATTACCTGAGGGAATCCCTTCTCCTCATAGCCGGAATATTCGAGAGTATAGGCCGTTTCGGGAAGGCCGAAGTAATCAGAATGACCCTGACAAAATATCAGGAGGAGAGGGACAGACTCGGACAGATCACGCCCAAGGGACAGGAAAAGAAAAAAAATCTTCCTCCAAAAGCGGCATTTTCCACTACAGTCAAGTCGCCCCCCATACCAAACCCGGAAAAAAATGAAGAACCCCAAGATGAGCCCAAACCCTTCAAGCCGCTGCCCATACAGA
>JADFZC010000004.1:0-21312 GCA_015232735.1 Oligoflexales bacterium
ACCAGCTACCTGAAAACCAATGATTTCAGCAGCGCTGCAAACTCAACCACCTTTTTAAAGATCATGCCGCATACTTCAGCTGCCAATCTTGCGATAACATTTTCCATTCCGGGGCCGATATATGCCACCTGCTCAGCCTGTGCCGCCAGCACCCAGGCAATCGGCCAGGGGTATGAGGCAATAAGCTCGGGCAGACTTGAGAGGGTCATAGCCGGCGGAGCTGAGGAACTCCATATAGGTGTGGCGGCTGTTTTTGACGTTCTTGGGGCGACGTCAACCAGGTTTAATGGCGATCCATCCGGGACTCCGAGACCTTTTGACGCAAAGCGCGATGGAATTGTGGTTGGGGAAGGGGCTGGAACACTGATTCTTGAGGACTATGAGCTGGCCAGGGGAAGGGGATGCAAAATTTATGGGGAAATAGCCGGTTATTACACAAACAACAGTTCCTCGCACATGACAAGCCCGAGTATCGATGGCCTTTATTATTGTGCAAAGGGCGCGCTGGATAACGCTGGGATTGCCCCTTCCGATATTTATTATGTAAATGCGCACGCAACAGGCACTCAGTTGGGAGACAGCGCTGAGTCACACGCTATTGCCAGGCTTTTCGGCAGGAACATCAAGGTAAGTTCAACCAAGGGACATCTCGGACATCTGATGGGAGCGGCGGGAGTGCTTGAAACTATAGCTTCCATTGGCATGTTGGAACAGGGGATGATCCTGCCTACAAGAAACCTTGAAAGTCCGGGAGCTGAATGCGGGGATATTGACTACGTGATGAAAAACGAACCGGCATCAGCCCTTGAATATGTGCTAAAGAACAGTTTTGCGTTTGGCGGAATCAATGCAAGCCTTGTTTTAAGACGCGGAGACGTAGATGAACGTTCAAAATAGATTAAACAGAGAGGAAGTGGCAGGCAAGATCGATTCCATTCTTGTCGAACAGCTGGAGCTCGGCGGCAGGAAGCTTTCGCCGGAGATGAAACTGTTTGAGGAGCTTGGAATGGACAGCCTTGATGCCATAGATATGGTGATTTCGTGCAAAAAGAACTTCGGCATCGAAATAAAAGAGGAAGATGCAAAAAATATCAAAACCTTGTCGGATGTCCATGAACTGGTATACAGGCTGTATGAAAAAACACTTCAATAAACTTGTACCCTGCGGGATGCTGCTGTTTCCCCTGTGCATATATCTGCTGGAGTTTTTCAAGGCACCGTTGTTTTTTTCGATACTTCTTCTTTTTTGCGCTTTGGGTGCTCATCTTCATTCGATCCGGTTTCAAGGTAAGACGATTCTCATCATGATCGTGATTTTGCTTGTCGCCTCGATATTGTCCTTTTATAAAAAGGAAAATCTTGTCCGCATTTATCCGTTTGTCATTTCGCTGCATTTTACGATACTTTTTGTGAACAAAACAGGCGATGGCCTTCCGGTCACGGCATTTTATGCATCGAAGTTTAAACCCCTGAAGCCGTGGGAAATGGACATGTTAAAAAAGATAAATCCTTTATGGTCTTTCGGGCTGGCTCTGAACACATTTGTTTTGCTTATTTTTATTTTCAGGTTCAGCACCGCCCTCTGGGCGCTGTACGCCGGGGGGCTGTCCTATGTCCTTTTGGCGATTCTTTTCATGATAACATTCGCTTATGGGATTATTTACCGTGCCTGAGAGGGTAGACATTGAGAAATGGTGTTCAAAAGCCTGTTTTGGATTCAGGCTTGCTGTCTGTTTTGCAGCGTTCGCACTTTTTTGCATTTTTTATATTCCGATAGTCCCTGTTTTGAATATTTGCCTGTTTTTTCATGCTGAACTTTTTTCCCATATCAACAGAAAGGCTACGCAAATCTGTTTCAGGCTGTTAATACTCATTTCAAAATTTACAGGCATTCTCAGCGTGCATTATTGCGACAGTCATAAAGGCGAGATGTCGAGGATACTTGCCTGCAACCATATTTCGTTGCTGGATGTTCTGCTTGTCATTGCGAGGTATAATGATTGTTTCACCTTCGTCAATGCCAAGTTTTTTAAAAATCCGCTCATGCGCACGATAATCAGAGGTTCAAACTATGTTGTGCTTGACAGGGAAGGTTTCTATGGGAAAAAGGAATCTTATGAAAAGGCAAAGAGTATTATCCGTCGCGGTGGAAGGATGATCATTTTTCCAGAGGGTACAAGAAGCATCGATGGCAGACTGGGACACCTCGAAGATGGTGTTTTCAGGATGGCGGCCGAGATTGGAACGGACATCACTCCCATTTTCGTCAGATCAAACCGTCCTTTTCTCAATAAGACCCTGTCAGGTTTTTTTTGCCAGGGCAGGGTTGACTTTTTCCTTGAAACCCTGTCACCTATAAGGATAGATCTTAAAGAAAGCTTGAAGGTGCGTGCAAGAATGGCAAAACTTGAGTTTGTCGAACGTTATGAGAAATGGTGCATAAATGGATAGTTCAGCGCAATCGGGGGCGGTGGCAAAGTTGGGTTTGAAATATGAAATCCCGACTGATTCCCACATTAAGGCCAAAGGTGTCATTCCTGAACAATATCCTCATTTTGACGGTCACTTTGATGGCTTTCCGATACTCCCCGCTGTGAGCCAGATAGATATTATTCCGTTTCTTACGGAAATTCTGATTAGGCAGCCTATCCGGATAACAGAGATAACAAGGGCGAAGTTTGTTGCAATGATAAGACCTAATGCATCGTTTTCAATAGACATCTTCCTTATAAAGGGGGAACGGAGAGGACGATGGCAGATCACTTCTGAGGGAAAGATTTTCTCAAAAGGCAGTTTTGCCTATGAATTTTGAAACAGCTTCAGGCACTTCGTTAAAAACCTGCTTCCGGGGTCCGCAGGCGCCTTACGCGGCAGACATGGGAGTTCTGGTCGTAATGCCGGCTTTCAACAATTCGAGGACGGTCGGAGGACTGATCGAACGTGTGCGGCTGCTTGGTTTTCCCCTTCTCGTTGTAAATGACGGTTCCCATGATGATACTGAAACAATATGCAAAGAGCTGGGTGCAGCCTTTATCAGCCATCCTGGAAATCTCGGAAAGGGGGCTGCCATCAGGAGCGGATATAATTATGCCATTGAGAAAGGTTACGGACATATTGCCGTTCTCGATGCTGATGGTCAATTTAATCCGGATGATATTTGCAGGTTGATTGACATTCCAGGCTATCCGCCTGCTATTGTGATCGGAGACAGGCGGATGGATGGTGAAAGTGCGGGAGATGTGCCTTTTTCATCGAGGTTTGGACGCATATTTTCAAATTTCTGGGTTTTTGTGGAAAGCGGGAGATGGCTTTCGGATACGCAGTCCGGTTTCAGACTTTATCCGTTGAACAGTGATCTGATCGACAGCGTAAAATGCAGCCGGTATGATTTTGAGATAGAGATTCTGGTAAAGGCGATGTGGCGTGGGATCAGTGTAAATTCCGTAAGTGTTCCCGTTTTTTATCCCGAGCGGAAAGAACGCGTTTCCCATTTTCGTCCTTTTGTTGATAATTTTCGGATTTCCATGCTTCATACAAAGCTTGTAATCACCAGAATTTTAAGGATATTCAAACCCCATGGCATTGAAGATCGCAAGAAGGAGATAAGAGGCGCCCGCTTTATGGCATTTCTTTATCGCTGCATCGGACCTTACCTGTGCTATCTTTTTTGTGTCTTTCCCCTGCTCTTTTATTTTGTTTTCGATAGGAAGGCGCGAGCAGGTATAAGCATCTTCTACAGGAACTTGACGGGAAAGAGAGGTTTACCATGGCATCGGGGTTTTTCAAATTTTATCCGTTTCGGTCAAACTTTAATAGACAGGTTGACACTGATAGATGAAAAAACGGGAGGGCGGGGTTCAATCGTCAGGTATGTCATGCCGAGACTTGAGGAGGATGTTGTCGCCGGGTCGATATTTATCGGGGCACATTATGGAGACTGGCTGATTTCGTCCGCAGCTTTTTCGGAGAAAATTGACTTTACTGTTCAGGTTTTGATTGATGAGGGGCAGACACCCAAGTTCCAATCTCTTTTGAGGCGAATTTCAGGAAACCGGATGCAGTTTTTTGACGTACGCAGACCCCAAGTGGAACTTGTTCTTTCGCTCAAAGAGTGCGTTGACCGTGGAGATTGCCTGTGTATTCTGGCAGATAGAAAAATCCCTGGGGCCGATACCATCACGCTGGACTTTCTTGGGAAACCGGCACATTTTCACAGGGGACCGTTTGAACTTGCAGGAATTCTGGGCAGGCCTGTATATTTCTTTACTTCCATGAAAATGGGATTTATGCCTTACTCGCCTTACGGGGTGTCGATTTGGAAACTGGATGACGGCAAAAAGGCGAAAAGCGGGAGGGAAATAGCCGAAAAGTATGTGCAGTTGCTGAGTTCTGAGATAAGAAAGGATCCATCCCAGTGGTTTAATTTTTATGATTTCTGGATGTAGAATTATGAAATGCCGATCTATAAGTCTTTCCTACAGGAACAAGCTGTCTCTTGGCAGTCTTGCGACGTTTGCTTTAAATCATGACGTTGTCATTGAGATTTTGGACAGAGAGAATTTCAAAAGGTCGATAGATGAAAATTTTGGATTTTTTCGTCAGGCTGTCGGATCTGGAAAGCACATATACGGAGCAACCACCGGTTTTGGAAGTTCATCGATAAACCGCTTTAATCCGGAAAGTTGTGCGTTGCTTCAGAACAACCTTGTGGAGTTTCATGGATGCGGTGTCGGAGATTATCTTTCTGAGCAGCAGTGTGCCGCCGTTCTTTTTGTGAGAATCAACAGCCTCTCGCAGGGGTGCTCCGCAGTACCGTTTGATCTGATAGAGAAACTTGTCGAACTTTCGAATAACAGAATAATACCGGCTATTCCATCTAAAGGCTCAGTCGGGGCAAGCGGTGATCTGACTCCTTTGTCATACCTGGCGGCGGTGTTGACGGGAAAAAGAAAAGCGTATCATTGCGGCAAAATTTATGACGCCAAAACTCTTTTTGAACAAAAAGGCATTTCACCCTACAGACTTCAGGGGAGGGATGCGCTCGCGCTGATGAACGGAACGTCGGTCATGAGCGCAGTCTCAGCGCTTTTGCTGCGTGACATAAGAAAACTTGCGGATGAAGCGTGTTTTGCAGCCTCGCTTTTGATTGAATTGACACAGGGCATGACATCTCCGTTTGCTCCAGAGCTTCATGAATGCAAACCCCATCCTGGACAAATGTATGCGGCAGAGCGGATAAACAGTCTGCTGCATGAACCGGCTGCGCGCCTTCACAGGCGAAGCGGTTTTGAGGCGAATATTTTCAATAACGATCAGAGCATCCAGGACAAGTATTCATTGAGATGCGCTCCCCAGATTATCGGGGTGCTTTACGATATTTTGCTTTGGTCGGAAAAGGTGGTTGAGACAGAGATAAACGGCGTAAGCGACAATCCGCTTTTTTTGCATGAAAAGGAGCTTGTTGTCAACGGCGGTCATTTTTATGGCGGCCACATAGGCATGGTATGCGATTCCCTTAAAATTGGAGTGGCTGCTTTGATGAATTTGATCGATCGTCAGATGGCCTTGCTTTTATCGCCCAAGGTAGGTTCTTTCCTGGGAGAGAATCTCGTCAGCCGGAAGGAACTGGGAGAAGATTTTTCACTTCATCACGGTTTTAAGGCGATGCAGATTACGCTGACCTCAATTACCGCTGAGATATTAAGGGATACCACGCCCATGACAATTTTTTCAAGGCCAACGGAATCTGACAATCAGGATGTCGTAAGCATGGGGACGATTTCTGCCGTCGGACTTTCCCAAATGGTCGAAAATGCCAAAATCGGGGTGGCAATACTTTTAATGGCTATTTGTCAGGGTTTTTATCTGGCGGAGGAGAGAGGATACCGTATCTTTTTAAAGGGAAATGCGATTGACAGGCTGGGTGCTGTCAGGGCAGTTTTCAGCAAACTTGCCGGGGACCGCTGCCTTGACAGTGAAATCATTTCAGTGAAAAAGGCGATCTTTGATGCTGGTGAGGATGTTTAATGATTTTTTCCTCGACTTTTGAGATTGAGATACCATTTCACGATATAGATATCATGTATGTCGCCTGGCATGGACACTATTTAAAGTATTTTGAACTTGGAAGAACCGGAATAATGCGGGAAATTGGACTCGACTGGCCCGTGGTAAAAGATCTGGGTTATGCCATGCCGGTGACAAAGGTAGATATCAAATATAAAAAGCCTTTGAATTATGGAGTGAAATATTGCGTTTGCGTTGGAATCGACGAGTATGAATATCCAGAACTTAAAACATATTACAGTATTTTAAATCCGGAAAATGAAGTTGTCCATGCCGAGGGTATGGTAAGTCAGATATATTTTTCAATTGAAACCGGTTCAAGCTGTTATTCAATACCTGAGGTAATCCGTGACATATTTAGACAGGCTGAAAAAGTTATTCGACAACCGTAAATGGAGTACAATGTCAAAGTTGAAAATTGTTTATATAGTCATTTCAGTGCTGGCTTTCGGCATATCACACGGCCTCGCTTCAGGTTCACCTCCTTCCCTTGAGGAGATAGCTGCACACTATTCCGGAATCAGGAATTTTACAGCGGACATTTCCCAGATTAAAAGAGCTGCATATCTTATCAGGCCGCTTGAAACAAAGGTTTCTCTTCGTGTCACTCAGAAGGAGATAATTTGGGAAGTCAAAGATCCTAAGCCATTCAAGGTAACGATTTCAAACGGGGAACTGATGTTTTTCGATTCAGATGGAAAGTCTGCCAGAGCCCTTTCAAAGCCGGAGTATTTGAAATATGAAAATTTTATTTCCATATTGAAAGCGGTGGTAACCGTGGATGTTGGTGTGCTCAGGGAAAAATTTGAACTGTCTATGAAAGGGTTTGTTTTAACGCTTGATCCCAGGGACAAAAAATCTGCATTTAAGAGGATAAGGGTGGAGTTTCGAGAGGATTTGAATCCGAAGATGATTGAGATGGCGCTTGAAAATGAAGATTTGAAGCTTAATCTGGAAAGATTCAGGGTTGAATAGAATGGTTTCATTTTTCTACTCAATAAGAAGGCATTTGTTGTTTATCATTGCCGGGATTTTGATGTATGCCGCTCTTGAGGGGATGTCAATTGAACAAGACATTGTAAGGTCTCTTTCTAATCAAAACCCTGTAAAAGAAAGGTTGTTTGAAACCGCTCAAAGGAAAGGGGTTTATAAAGATAAAATTTTTATTCATTTAAAAAATAAAAATTTAAAAGAAAAAACATTGGTTATGGTTAGTGAAGCTGGTTATCAAGAATTCAGTGCAAATCTGGAAAACAAATTATCAATGAAAGATGTCGCCGAAATCCTTTTGTTTTTTTTTCCGCACGAAGTTGAGTCTCTTTCAGAAAAAAACCGGATTGAGATGATTATTCAAAAAGCCGTGGTCATGGCTCATCTGCCGTTAGGATCAATTTTCTTGGAAAATCTGTCAAAAGACCCTCTCATGCTGCAAAAGGAGCTGCTGGATAGGGTCTTTAACGGTCCGTTCAAATCATTTGATAATCAGGGTGAGCTTTTAATATTCAAGAGAACCATCCCGCTTGACTATGCGAAACTTGGAAAACTTTACACATTTCTTGCATCGCAGGAAAAGGATCTTTCATTTATTGGGGGCGATTTTTTTTCATATGAGAATTATGAAGCTGTAAACGACGACATTATTTGGGTCGCAGTCCTCTCTTTTTTGCTGAATCTGTTACTGTTCGCCTACTTTTGTCCGTCAATTACGCTTTTGATTTTCCTTGCCATCGGCACTTTTTCAAGCTATCTGTCCGGACTTTTTGCGCTCAGGATGTTTTATCCTTACATCTATTCGCTTGTGATTCTCTTCACCTCCACTTTTATTGGTTTTAATAATGAATATCTGGTTCATTTTTCCGGAATACGAAAGCAGGACATGCCCAAAGTCGCTCTTGGGATCGGATCTGCGATCGGCACGACATTAATCGGGTTTGCAGTTTTGCTTTTTTCAAAAAATGAAATAGTCAGGCAAATTGCGATCGTCTCAATCGGCGGCATGACCGGATTTGTGTTGCTCATGCTTGGTTTTCAAAAAAATCTTGCCAAGGTAAATTATAGAATCATGGCGGTTCCGGGACGGCGCCTGCCGGTGAAAATTCTCATACTCCTCTGGATTTTAATAGTTATTGTGTCTCCGATTGCAAAAAAAGTCAATTTTCAAACCGATATCAAGGATTTCAGATATCAGACGTCGTTAATGGAAAGACAGGTGGGTTTTTTTGAAAACATTTTAAGCAAGTATTCAATTGGAAACATGTATGCCGTTCCCGTAAGAGGTATCCCCCCGTCGGAGTTATGGAAAGGTCTTTCGGCGTATGTTGATAAATCCTCATTTCATCCAATACAGCTTTATATGGATGAAAGCAGTCAGAAGGCTTCAATGGAACAAATGATGAGATCAATACGGGAGGCCTCAAACAGGATTTCGGCGTCTCTCGCCGGGCAGGGAATCCGATTCACCCCTGAGATTGTATGGGCCGACAGCCTGAGACCAATGAACCTGGGTGAATACCTTGATCTATGGGGTAAGCTTATTCCCCTGCCCTATCATGAAAATATCGATGGAAACGAATATGTTTTTGTCACGGCATCAAAAGAACCTCCTGACAGCATTTCCGTCTCTCCTGTAAGTTATTACAACAATACGCTTACAGCTGTTCAAAACAACATGACTCAGCTTTTTTGCGTAGGTCTTATTTTCATGTTTGTGTATTTGATGCCTCTTCAAAAACGCCTTGTGAAGGTGCTGTACATTTTTCTGCCGCTTGGCCTCGCGGTTTCCATCCTGCTTCTTCTGGCATTTTTTTCAGGCCGCAGTATTCATTTTATACACATAGCCGGACTTTCCCTGGTAATAGGTCTTGCGCTTGACTACTCGTCAATAGTGATTTCCGGCAATTTTTCACCTTTGGAAAAGAGCAAGGTCATACTTACAGGCCTGAGCACAATACTGACTTTTGGAATATTGATCTTCGTAAGACATCCGGTTATGAGGGATCTCGGGTTTGTCGTATCCCTGGGCTGCGCTGTCTCACTTCTTGTTTCAATATTCTTTCCTCTTGATCTGGGAGAGCGGCAATGAGGATTCTATTCATTATTCTTCTGGTCTGTCTGTCACTTGAGGGATGCGCAACGTTGGAAGGATGGTGCAGCAGGAAGATCAGATACTCTTTTCCGAAAAATTTTTATGCCGAACAGCTTCTCACTGTCAAATTGGAGGATGGGGAGATTGTACTTGTAGCCCAGCTTGAACGGAAGGATGGAAGATATTTCGACCTTGTCTTTTTGGATCCTGTATCAACTGCACCCATCCTGAAATTGACAGACAGGGGCGGCGAGATCGTTGAGAGGAATTATTTTCCATCAGAAGATAATTTATCTGCCAAAACCATTTGGACAAATATCAGATCGCTGTATGAAAATGAGAATTTTGAAAAATATCTGCTGGGGGGTAGAGCCCTTGTCATGAGAAAGGAAAATGAGGTCATTTTCGAACTTATGGATTTTTCAGAAAAAATGTGTAATTTTCCCATGAAAATCATCATGAGGGAAAAGGAGTTTACGGTAAAAGTCGAAACAAGGAAAATTGAGTGTAGAAAATAGATATTATCCGGAAGGTCAAGTGACATACGCAAGCGACAATTTATTCAAATCAATTTCGATCAAG
Source organism: Oligoflexales bacterium (assembly GCA_015232735.1). The sequence goes on from JADFZC010000004.1 coordinate 9,734, forward strand.
TGCGGGGGAAGGCTGCTTGATTTTGATCATTTCTGGTCCATGGTGGATCTTTATTCAAAACAGCTCGGCTGTGAGTGCCCAAGGTCCAAGTATCCGGTCCGTTACCTGATTCAGCCTGATGACAGAATAATAGGACTGATTCAGGTTTTCGGATGTCTAGTATCAAAAAATATTCCGCTTCTGGATGAGAAAAAGCTTTCTGCCTTTGATAGCGATGTTCGCATGGCTCCACCCTTCGAGCTGAAACAGGAACACCGCGGAGATCCGCACGAGGCCTGCCAAAGATTTCAAAATGCCATGCTTGGCAATGATCCGGCGCTCATATTTGTCACATCGGGTTCTACAGGCGACGTGAAACTGGTTGAAAAAAACTGGAGGCAGCTTTCAAGCGAGATTCTGCTGTTAAAAGAGCTTTATTCCCGTAAAAGAATAGGCCATGTGGCAATTTTGATCAGCCCATTTCACATTTATGGATTTTTGCATGGAATTCTTCTGCCGATCTGCCTGGGGGCGAACATATCCATGGTCGAAAATTCAGAGGATTTGATTTATAACTTCAAAAATGAAATTCCAAGTATTGATCTGCTTGTCTGCGTTCCGGCCCTTTGGTCGCTTGTAAAGAATCTTCATAGGGAAATTAACATATCCCTGATGGTAACATCGGGAACGGCTTTTGGAAGTGAACGATCGAAGGAACTTGCGGAACTCTCACCAAAACTGGAAGTTGTGGAAATACTTGGAAGCACGGAAACAGGGGGAATTGGCTATCGCTTTTTTTGCGATGACGCAAAGACGCCATTTCGCCTCTTTCCTCCGCACCGCCTTTGTGAAGAAGGGGATAAAACAAGGCTGTTTTCCCCCTTTCTGTTTCCGGATGAGTCAATACTGCTCGACGATATTCTGGAAATCCTGGATGAGTGCCGCTTCTTTCATCACGGACGAAGCGACACTCTATTCAAATATTCAGGCAGACGTTATTCACTTGCCGAAATAGAAAGAAATCTTTCCGTAATTATAGGTCACAGCAATATATTCTGCATTTTCGATGAAAAAAGCTGTCATCCAAAGGGAGGGGAGATACTTGCCGTTGTTGAACAGAGATCTATGTTTGCGATAGAGGATATCAGGCGTGATTATGTCAAGAGATTTTCGACGCCGTTTCCGTCAAGATTTGCTGCCGTGGACAGGATAAGACGCGACCCCAACGGCAAGGTGGAAAGAAAGCATATTTTGGATGTTTTAAAAATATAGGTACTGTCTTCAATTCACTTCCGGCAATAGTAATTGTTTTCCCATCCGTAGCCGCTGCCGATGTCCTGCGCCGATGGGCTGCAGGCGGGATAACTGCCATAGTACGGGCTGCCGGCCCAGGCGGACGATACGCCCCCCGTCCCGTTTTTAAGGCAGTAACTATTGTTTTCCCATCCGTAGCCGCTGCCGATATCCTGCGCCGATGAGCTGCAGGCGGGATAACCGCCATAGTACGGGCTGCCGGCCCAGGCGGACGATACGCCCGTCCCGTTTTTAAGGCAGTAACTGTTGTTTTCCCATCCGTAGCCGCTGCCGATGTCCTGCGCCGATGAGCTGCAGGCGGGATAGCTGCCGGATGATGCTGAAGCCGTGCCTGTCCCGTTTTTAAGGCAGTAACTGTTGTTTTCCCATCCGTAGCCGCTGCCGATGTCCTGCGCCGATGAGCTGCAGGCGGGATAACCGCCGGATGATGCAGAAGAGAAGCCGTTTGCCGATGCCGCCACTGTTTGTGCCGTTCCAGCCAGCTGTGCATTGAGCTCATTTGCAAAGCTGTTCTCGATAAAAGCATAGAAATCCGGGTACCAGCTCTTTAAATTGGCCTTCGTGGTGGCGTTGCAATAATATTCGTCGATACCAATTGCGAGCGCCTCTTCAATGTACCCCGTTCTGTAACTTGCATTGGTATCGCTTGAATTGGGAGAATTTTTGATTTTATTGAATGCCTCGATCAAAGCCTTGTTTGTAGTGCTGAACGACACGGACAGATCGACCGCATGGGTTCCTTCGTGGACGGCCAGTGACCATGCATTGTTGGTCAACGCGGAGTTCCCCAGATAAATACCCGTTTGATCACCTGTCCCGGGGACCGTATCCCATGTATAGCCAGAAGGCCATCCCCTCGGCGTCTGGCCCTTCATGCTGGCCAGTTCCGGAAATTCCGTGATTGCTCCTGCCGTGAGATTAACAGGGATATTTTTTGAACGGATGACGTTCAGGAATGCTGCCGGCATCCTGTTTAATTCGTTAAGATGACGGATTTTTTCCTGTTGGGAGATGCCTCTGTCATTAATGGTTATACCGCTCAAATTCGAGGTGTTGAGCGAAGCATAGTCGACATCGCAGTTAACTTTATTCGACGCTGAATTGATATTGGAAGGCCCCAGGACATCTTTTTTAGAGCCCTTGCAGGAACCCAGCAGGCAAAAAGACACAAGGACAAAAAAAATGCATTTTTTGCCGGAAATTTGCTTTTTTTCCCCGCAGAATTTCATAAAAAAACCGAATTTCATCTTGACGTCTCCCTTAAAATCCTACTTATTTAAAAAACAATCAATGGTGATTTCAGGAAATATCTGTTCGAGGTTTTGTCATGTGCCAGCGACGAGATATTCCATATTAAGACAGTTGAAGACGATTTCCTGGATCACAGCTTCTTCTGCAATCCGGGGACCAGATCCGGAGGGAGTAGCGGCCTGGACCTCATTCTATAAAATTATATTAGTCATATTTGCTTGTTAAACCTTTTCAGCCTCCGCTGGGCAATTGAGACAAAGGCAAAATGGAAAACCTAGGGGCCTGTGCAAAATAAATCATTGATTAAAGCCACTAAAGACGTATTTCATTGTATTCATTAAACAATAGTAGGTATCACATAGTTCGCTGCAAAAAAAGCATATCAAAAACGCCATTGCCGGGGATACCATTTTCACTGCACGAAAAGTCTTTCAAGGTTTTTTCCACAATGCCTGTGATTCCGATATTAACCGCTGGAACAAAGCTTGTAACCAAACCAGAAGTCGGTTAAGACGAGGGTTGCCTCGTGTCGCACAGGTGTAACCTCTGCATGCCCGCCCTAAAACAAAATCCTGTTTCCGACGTCAGGCTGAATAGGAAGTTTAAGGGTAATGGTTGTCCCTAATCCCTCAATCGACTTTACCTCAACTGTTCCATGGTGGTTTTCAATGGAGGATTTGACGGCATCGAGACCTATTCCTCGTCCGGAAATGAGTCCTGATTCCTTTTTGGTTGAAAATCCTCTTTCAAATATCAATCGACTGATCTGTTCGTCGGAGATGTCCATACCTTCAGAAATGAGCTTTTTAGATATCGCTTTTTTCCTTATCTTATCTTTGTCGAGTCCGCCGCCGTCATCCGCGATTTCCAAGAAAAAAAATGAAGTTTCTTGAGAGGCTCTGACCCTTATGGTTCCCTCCTCTGGTTTTCCCCTGGCTTTCCTTATGTCTGGATGTTCGATCCCATGGTCAACAGCGTTGTATACAATATGCGATACAACCCCTTTCAGGCAAACAATGATATTTTTATCCAGTTCATAATCATCCCCTTCACTTATAAATCGGCAAGGCTTACCTGTCATTTTTGATGCCTCTCTCGCTGCCTTGTGCATCTGAAGAAAGAGGCTCTTTAATTTGATCTTTCTTAAGTCTTTAACTGCACGCAGCAGATCAGAAGAGATCTTCCTGACTTGCTTGATAGTCTCTTTCATCCGCTGAGGATTAGGCGAGCTTTCACTTTGCTCTTCCTCAAGAATTGATTGAAGAATAATCTGTTCTCCTACATATTTCAAAAGGTCATCGATTTTCCTTATAGGAATACTGATGTAATCCTCAATGATTTGATCCTCCATCTTCTGATCACCAGCCTTGGGAGGCTCCTTCTTTTCATCCAGACTTCTCTTTTCCAAACAACTGTCCGAGGTCAAGTTTTCATTGAATGTATGACAGCATTTGTCCTTGTCAGCCAGAGGAAGAGATACTGGTGCAGAAAAAGCAGGAGAAGTATCGCCCATCACGGCAAGCAATTTTTTCTCCATAACCGAAGTATCCATTTCATCCCCATTTTCACTCATGAGATTCTTTAGGATCTCCTTAAGAAGGTTATTTGACTCCAGCAGTACGTCGATAATTTCAGTTGAAGGATAGAGCTTTTTTTCCGTTATTTTTTCAACGAGGCTTTCCATCACATGCATCAAACCGCTCATCTTGTAAAATTCCATAGCTCTGCTGGAACCCTTAAGAGTGTGCATAAGTCGGAATATCTTTTGGATGATTTTCTCATCGGTTGGAGATTTTTCCAGGTTCAGGGAAAGAAGTTCCAGCTGTTCCAGCTGTTCGCTCGCTTCCTGGAAAAAAGTTCTTTTGAGCTCCATTTGTTCAAATTTCAGTGCGTCTGCCGTATCCGTCACATATCCCCCAACTCATCGTTCATTTCCTGCCTGCTACCGAGCGTAAGTTTTAGCTCATAAACGTCATCTGATGCTTCAATGACATGTAAATCATAACCCACAGTAAACGGTAAAAATAAAAAAGCATGGAAGACACATAATTTTTTTCGGAATAAAAAAACAATAATAAAGGGGCATTTTTTTTTAAATTTGCACTATTTGCAGTAATAAGCTGATATATTATGCCCTTATGATTTTATGTCCTTGTTTTTATATTATTTTGATTATAAATAAAATTTTTTGTGAGATTAAAAGAACATACAAAATTTTCCTCATCATCCTTATCCCCTCACCAACAACATGGTCTTTTAACCCCGAATTATTTTTTCTGGAAAGCTAAGAAATGTTCGGTACCTCCCTTGAGGTGTCAGGATTTATTACATTAAATTCTGAGATTACGATATCACTACAGAATATGTAAACTAAACTTATTAAAAAACGTACCGACTAACAACACACGCACCTCCGATTGAGATTGCCATCGATAAACTGAGATGACCGTATTCCGTCCTTCCTGTGTGTGTCAGGAATTTTTTGGGACTCTGAGACAACGATAATTTAAGGTAATACTAATCTCTATTGAAAGATGACGACAGTGAAAGATAATGAAAGAAAGAGAGTAATATGGATTCCGTTAAGATATTTTTTTCTTGGCTTTCTTATTTTTCTATCACAATTTGAAACAGCTTTGGCTGATTTCATAAATCCTGAGGCTACTATTCTCTCACCTGATGAGAAGAAGATCAACTTAAGTTCATTTTCATATTTTCAGACCGGCGAATACCTGACTCTTGAAAAGGTCGTCTCTTCAAAAAATGATTTCAAATGGACACATAAAAAAGGCCATATAATGAATATCGGTGCATCGTTAGGAAGCATATGGTTTCATTTCACCTTGAAAAACAAAAGCGCCCATTCCCTGGAAAGAATTTTGTATTTGAACAGCGTTTTTCTTGAAAGATTGGAGGTGGCTTTCGTAAGGGATGGCAGAATCTTTGCCCGATATAAAACCGGGACATATGAACCTAGAAGCTCCAGACAGATTGATCATAGGCATTATCTCTTTCCCGTCACCCTTCTGCCGAATGACGAAGTCGAGATATATCTTGTTGAGTCCAGTTTATTCCCCCGGTTTTTTATTCAGATATGGGACAAGATCGCCTTTCAGGAATATGATCAGTACCACCTTCTTTTCTGGGGCTGGTTTATTGGGCTTATGACGGTTATGGCACTATACAATTTCTTTATTTTTTTGTCGCTTCGCGATAGCGCATATTTTTTCTACGTGGGATATGTTCTGTCTTCAATGCTGCACCAGCTCTGCCTGAGCGGATTCATCTACCAGATTTTCGGCGATTTTCGTTGGTGGAAGCCGGTATTGCCGGTTGTCCAGGGATTTACAATCATTTTTGTCATGTGCTTTTTTGCGATTTTTCTGAGACTCAAGCGTACTGACAAATGGATCTTCATTCCCTATTGGACACTTTTTGCCGTTGAAGTGACATGTGTGGTGGTATGTCTGATTAATTACAGAGTTGGTCTCACAATGCTGATTTCGACCTTCGCGATATTGATCCCTTTTGCTTTTTTTGCATTTACTTTGAAATTGAAACAGGGGGTCAAGGAAGTCTACTATATATTCCTTGGTTGGAGCGGCATTTTGACTTTCACCATGCTTGTCATTCTCGACAGGCTTCATCTGCTGCCAATTGATTTGCCAAACCTGGAGAATATAGCGACACCTTCAAGCACAGCCTGGGAAATTGTATGCTTTTCCCTCGCACTCGCAGAGAAAATAAAGATAGAAAGGCGCCAGAAGGAGAAGGCGCAGCATCAGGCCATTGAAAACCTGAAGATTTCAGACAGGATCAAACGCCAGATCTTCGCCAACACCTCTCACGAACTGAGGACGCCGCTTAATGGTATCCTCGGATTTCTTGATCTTATAAAACGAGGGCATTACGGGCGGATAGAAAAAGGAGTCTTGGTTCAGCTTTCGAAAATCCAATCACTGGCATCTTCACTCAAAACGCAGGTCAACACAATCCTGGAGCTTGCAAAATCCGGGGAAAAGCGCCTTTCCTCAAATCCATCGAAAATCCTCTTGAATGAAATCATCGAGGAACTGAGGATTATAGCTGAGGGACTCCACTTGTCAAACACCAACAGCGAGCTGTCAATAACCAAATCATGGAGAACAGAGGAGGACCCTATCCTGATTAGTGACCGTGAGAAGATGTTTATCATCATTCGAAATCTGCTTGCAAACGCCTTTAAATTTAAGGATCCATCTCGAAAAAACAGCGTTTCTGTCAATTTCTCTTTGAATAAAGATGGTATGCTATCCATATCCATAAGCGATACCGGAATTGGTATTCATGAAAAGGACCAGGAAAAAATATTTGAGGAATTCTTCCAGGTTGATGGTGAAGGGAGACGGCGTTATGAAGGCTCCGGTCTGGGACTGTCGATTGTCAGACGATATCTCGACCTTATCGGAGGGCAAGTCACAGTTCAATCCAGGATCGAAGTAGGCTCGGTTTTCAATTTGTGTATTCCATCCATGTCTGACATCGGGGATAATATCTCCAAGCTAGAAGAAGGCGCCAAGATGCCGGAATTGGATGCGCAACAGATTATATCGGACAAAGAAGTTGGAGAGGATGATTTTGCACAGATTTCAGATCTTGAGGATCAGAAAAAGGCAAGAATCCTTCCAGCCGCTGCAGATGATCTCCCGATGAAAATATTGGTTGTCGATGATCATAAATACAACTGTGAGGTTATTCGCGATATTCTCCATGCCGAAGGCTATCAGGTGGATGTCGCCATGGGAGGAAATGAGAGCATAGAAAAATTAAGGACTTTCCATCCCGATCTTGTTCTTCTTGATCTCATGATGCCCAACTGTTCCGGAGAGGATGTGATCAAATATATGAAAAGCGACAGGGAACTTGGCAACATTCCTGTTGTATTCGTCACAGCCCGCGGCTCGGAGGAGGATATCATCGTAGGCCTCAGGATGGGTGCCGATGACTATCTTACAAAGCCAATCATATCCGAGGAACTCAAACTTCGTGTAGGCAACATTCTTTCAAGAATTATGTATACGAAAACCCAGAGTGAGAAACTTACCATCATCAAGGACATATCCGTAGCCCAGGAGGTTCATGAATCCTACGGAAACATACTTCTCAAGATACCGCAGATCACAGTAGCCGAGCATTACTGCCCCGCAGAGACCGCCGGTGGCGACTGGAGATCGATTTTTTACGATGAAAATATGAAAATCATGGACGTTTTCATATGTGATGTAACAGGGCATGGCATCGCATCAGCGCTTTATACTGTGGCGGCCGGCAGCGCCATCAAGAATTCAGTCATTATTTTAAACGACAAAGGGGATGTGCGATGTCCAATCGAAAGAGTGGAGAGAATAGCAAAATATCTCAATGCCAGCATCGTTGAAACTTCAAGAAAACTCGGGAAGATGATGTCGATGGCCATCATCAGCATCGACCTTGAAAACGGCCGTGGCGCCTATCTGAATGCTGGTCACCACTTCTGTTTGATTGGCGGAAATAGTCCCTTCAAGCCGATCGCAGTATCAGGTGATCTAATTGGCATGGAAATAAATCCTCAATTTGAATCGACCGAATTCGAATTTGGAGAGGGAGACACTCTGTTTCTCTATACTGATGGCTTGATAGAAAACAAGCGGGGCAACGGCAAAACTTTGAGGAGTCATCATTTGCGAAAAATCCTAAACGATTGCGTCGATCCTGAAAACATCAAAAAAGGGATACTTGATGCCATTGACAAACTTTGGGGGCAGGCTCCTTGTGAGGATGATTATACCTTTCTAGCTATTCAAAAGACGGCCAGTGCCTCGAATGTCTCCTCAGAACCCCAAGGTTCGGCTGTGCAATCCTCTGGTGTTGATACCGATGGCAGGGGAACAGCGGCCTGACATTATAATTTGTCTCCAAATATCAGCATCTCACAACCAGATCCTAATTTCCCGTTATGAATCCACTCACAAGCGATTCAAGATGTTTCGAAAATTTTTCCAGTTCGCTGGCCATCCGGGCGGTTGAATCGGCAGTCGAGGCATTTTGAGTGGTTATGCTGCTTACCTTCTGCAAGGCAGTGTTTATATGCACCATCCCCTCGGCCTGGTTCCGGGTGGCTTTGGTTATATCGGAAAGCAGTGACGTCATATCCTTTATGTTCGCATCGATCTCATGCAGGGTCACTTTTGTCTCGTTCGCTGTCTTGATACCTGTCTGTACCTTTTTCATGGAGTCCTCAATGAGGGCGGTTGTCTCCCCGGCAGCCTTCGCACTTCTGACCGCAAGGTTTCTGACTTCATCCGCAACCACCGCAAACCCTTTGCCCTGTGCTCCGGCCCTTGCCGCTTCGACGGCCGCATTTAACGCAAGAAGGTTGGTTTGAAATGCTATCCCGTCAATTACCTTGATTATGGTCGAAATACTTGAGGCGGCCTTGTTGATATCCTCCATCGCTCTTGTCATCTGATTCATGGTATTATTGCCGTTTGCCGAGTTGCTGCTCGCCTTGTTGCTCAACTTCAGCGCATTTTCAGCCGCTTGAGCGTTTTCATTTGTCTTTTGGCTTATTTCATTGACTGAACATGCTATTTCATCGATGGCTGAGGACTGTCCCGCTGCACCGCCGGACAATATGCCGCTCGATTCCAATATGGATTTTGAAACAGCTTCTATCTTGCCGCTGACCCCCGCCACGTCACGGATGGATTCAGACAGGTTGTTGTTTGCCTGATTGATATCATCCTTGAATTCCCTCAATTCTCCAAGATATTCGCCGTGCACTCTGGCGCGCAGATCCTTCTCGGCTGTTCGCTTTATTACCTTCATCGTCTCCTTGATGGGGATGACAAAGGTGTCGACCAGACTGTTGATGTTATTCATGATGGTTTCAAAATCGGTTGTCAGGGTACGTATATGGCCGCGCTTGTCCAGATTGCCGCGGCCTATCTCCTCTCTAAGGGATTTTATTGCACTGTTTATGGCAACGACAACCCTGGTTATGAGCCATAGCATTGCAGCGCCGTAAATCATAATAATAATAAAGGACCAGAAAAGAAACGTTTTGAAATCTTCCCGTGCCTCCTGAATTTTATTATTGAACTCCTTTTCGAATTGGGCAGCGGATATCTCACTCTTTCCGGAAAAGGATTTTTTCATGTGTTCTGATATGCTGTCAAACTGGGCTGTCTGATACCTGCCCATGTTTATTACAGGCAGGAAAATCGCCATTATCGCCACAAGAATCAACTGAGTGTAGCTAGGTTTCCATCCCATACAGTTTCACTGTCCCCTAAAATAATATTTTTAATCGAAATGGCAGGAAAAATCATTTTGCAGTTTGCCCACTACAAATTTACCGCTCTTGATCAGATTTTATCATGCACAGGGCGGCTTGATCACTTGTATGGGGGACTTTACTGACAATCTTTTTATTGTGGAAAATGCAAAAAAGCAAAAAAAGAAAAATATATACTCGCCTATAGGCGAGGATTTTAAAAGCATCATGGCTGACCAAATGTTTCAACGGCAAGCGGCAGGCGCATTTTTCACCTGCTGCCATTTCGTTAAAAATGCTCAATTTGCCTTTAAAGTCGCATTCATACTGGCTTTGATCCAGTTTTGAGATGGATTTTCGGAGGCGCTGAGAACAGGCGTGCCTTCTGCTGTGTCCTTATAGTAAAATGAGGCGCTCTCGCTTTTACCCGAACTTATTGTGACCGAAGTCACGGCAGTTGTACAGGCGCTGTCGCTGTAAAATGAGCCGGTTGATGCCGTGCTGACAAGGCTGACTTTGACATCGGCCGTACCGGAAGCGGCTTTGCCATCTGAATTTTGTGTTTCCAGCTTAAGCGGACCGCAGTCCCCTTTCTTTTGCAATATCGCGGAACCGGAAAACGCCAATTTCGCCACTGATGTTACATTCAGACTTCCGCTGGCTGCAGCAAGCCCGAGGCTTGACGTGTCGGTCGCGGTTATATTTACCGTTTCCGCTTTAGTATCTTTGTAATATAACGTCGCACTGGATTTACCGGAAGAAAGTGTCAGAGAGGTGACTTTTTTTGTACAGTTGCTGTCACTGTAAAACGACAAGTCGGCAGAGGATGAAACCAGGGATGCACTCGCATCGCTTGAGACTGCAGAAGCTTCGCCTTTTGAATTCCGGGCTTCGACGTCAAGGGCCGTGCAATTGCCGGCGCCGGCGCTCAAAGTCCCTTTGAAAGCCAGGGCTTTTGCCGGCAAGACTTCCTGTGCCGCTGCAGGTGTTGCAGTTGGTGTTGCTGTCGCCGCAGGTGTCGGCTGAGCAGACTTGTTTTGATCCGATCCTTGCTCTTTTTCGTCACAGGCACTTGAAATCAGGACTGTAAGGGCAATCAGAGATGGAATAAAAAAACGCATTGGAACTCCTTCATTAGATTAGAACAATTAAATAAAATTTTGGATCTTTCGTCAAAAAGCGATATTTTTTAGAAGAGCAAGTCCGATATCCGCAATTTCAAAATCCATCGATTTAAAATAGCGCCGTCTTCACAAAGTCCAAGACACGATTCAACGAAGCAGCAAAAATAGCAGAGTCTGACCCGAGAGAATTTGCCACGCCGGCGACATTCTCTTTTCAAAAATTGATATCCTGTTTTTAGTACCAGTCTGACGTACTGTTTTCAATTCGTTCCACTGGTTTTGGTTCATCGCTCATCGCTTCTTTCTCCCGGGACTTTTGAAAGCAGAAGTGATGATGAGTAACCTAAAATAAATCTCCTTCCTGAGATCTCCGTGGTATATTGCCAAATAATTTTTTTGTGCTTGATACCGGGGGTGTCGATTCCATCAATTGTAAGTTCCGGACTGTTTTTTCAAAGTAAATAATCAGAAAACCCCAATATTAGATAAAAATATAGATGACAACATAAATAACCAGTTTTAAAAAACCGTAACATCAAAATATGAAAAAATCACGCTGCTGTTGTGACAAATTCCCGCAATTTGAATTCTCCTACCTTCGTGCCGTCATTGGCTAT
>JADFZC010000004.1:21412-23592 GCA_015232735.1 Oligoflexales bacterium
TTGTGACAAATTCCCGCAATTTGAATTCTCCTACCTTCGTGCCGTCATTGGCTATTGCCTTTAAGTTATGCATCCAGCGAAATCATTTGAAATCCCTGAGCGAATGCCTGTAAGCAATTTCAAGGCCACTATGGTTCTTTCGATTGACTGTCCTTGGTTTCAGCGAGTACGCCTTTTACTAAAATATGAAGATTCGATGCGCCCCTTGTCATATTTTTCATTCAGTTCTTTAACACAAATGGGGGAAAAAAATTTTTTAGGCAAATTGTTTTGCATCGTGATTGCGCTGTCATTCTTTCAATTTTTTACTTAACGCCATTCACTTACAGAACAAAAAATGAAAAAAACAAAACCAAATTATTTTCGGCCGGCATGAAAAAAATCCGTGAGACCAGCCCGGACTGTTGCATAGCCAATTTCAGCTTTAAAAGAAAGCAAAACGATAACACGACCAAAACTTTTCAAATTGCACATTCCTCTTTTCTGACAATCGATACGGGAAAGAAGGATATTTTTTGACTCTTTTTTTCAGAAATCAGGGTGTACAATCATTTGACAAAAACAAAAAATAGTTATCATTAAGCTGAATTATTGATGTGGTCACACAAAAGTTAATTCAATATTCGTCCTTCGATGTATAAATTATCGACAAATCCGTTAAGGCTAATGAAACAGAACATCCTTGCCACCTCGCTGGCCGATATTGTCTGATTTCCCCTTGCAAGTTGCAAAAGTAAGTCATTTTCCTCTGGAAATGCACATTCTCAAGTTGATATAATTTCAAATATGTTTACTCATATGTTTTTTTTGCCAAATACGGTGGTTTTCAGATTAGCCCTCTTCTTTTTTCATTAAGGAGAATTGGTATGTGCTTTAATATGGGATGGTCCGTGGCATCGGCAGCGGTGGGCCTTTTCTCGTCAGGTTATATGAAAAAGCAAGGAGCGCCAAAAAGCCTATATATTCCAATTGGTTATTTTTCAACGATGGAAGTTTTGCAGGCTCTGCAGTACACGGTCATCAACCAATGCGAAAATCAGTTCAATATCGCACTGACCTATCTGAGTTATTTACATATCTCTTTTCAGCCCGTCATGTGGCTGTTTTTCTATTCGTTCTTTGCGACAGAAAAACAAAGGGAGATTATAATGGGACCTTTTGCCAGAATTGCGATCATATGCGGGATCCTTTTCCTGACAAGGTTATACCATAATGATAACGCTCCGCCGAATCTTGGACTTTCCGCCTGCACGGAAGGCTTTTTTTGCGCGGCCCAGACATGCTCCATCAAGGGAACCTATCATGTCGCATGGAACCTCGTGCTGAAGAAGGCCAGTTTTCTCGCTCCTGATTTTTTTACATATTTACTGATATTTTTTATTTTCCCTTTGACGGTCGGGTTCTGGATAATACCACTCATATTCTTTATCCTGGGACCGATCCTGGTGGTGGTATTGTTCAGAGACTGTCTTCCCAATGAAATCGCCGCTATCTGGTGTCTGCTTGCAGTTCCCCAGTTTATACTGGTATGGTGGGGTTACTTCAAGTTTAAGAAAAGTCATATGCTGCCGCATAAATGATATAACATCCTAATTCAACATTTTGTCAGATATGTGTTGTCAACAAATGCATTTGGAGTGCGTACTATTGCAAATATTGCACATTTCATGTGTGAGTTGGTTGAAAACCAGAAGGCCCATCACTTGTGCTTTTTCAGTTTCAGTATCCGTTCCACAAACCTGCTCTTTATCTGTTCATTTGCAAGAAGCTGTTTTGCAGGGGGAAGGTTAAGTATCGCGGCAAGCAGGCGGTTTGCAACCAGCATCGTGAAACCATCCGCTTCATCAAAAATCATGTTTGAAAGTTTTTTCTCGTCAATCGCATGAAGAAGGACCCTTCGGAATGACGACTCGGGCGTTATCCTTTGTTTCGCACGCCTTTCCATGGAAAGAGCCTTGAATGTGCAGTGGGCATGGCAAACTCCGCAGCCTATACAAAGGTTGTCCTCTATCCTGGCTATTTTCTTGTATGTTTTTCCGCCTGCGTCATGAGGCTGTTCGATCATGTCAATTATCTCAACCGGACACGCCCTTGCGCATTTTCCACAGCCGGTACACGCAGATGTGTCAATGCGAGCCTCAAAATTTGAGGAGAACGGCGGCTCATAGTCCTTTATTTTC
>JADFZC010000158.1 GCA_015232735.1 Oligoflexales bacterium
CTTTTTGCTCCAAAGGACTTCCTTGAAATTTTTTTCTGCATAATCGGAAATATCGTTCAATTGTAAGAAAAACAGTCCAACTTTTTGCATTGGACCTTTCAACTCCCCTCCGCCATACTCAACAAAGAGTTCGGAAACTTTGTCGATGAAATCTTTTCGATATACTTTTCTTTCGGCTGGTGAAAACCATTCATTTTTCTTCAGTTTCAAATAGGTTAAAAACACGCGGCTTCCCAATTTGGAAGTGATAAGGGTTCGCTTAAGGCTTGTTGCGAAACTCCGTTCTTTATTGGTCATTCTGGTGGACTGACCCATGATACTTAATTTGTCGCCAATATCAGTCAGAAGACCATAAAGATTATGGTAACGGCCTTGGGTGAGAAATAGAGAGGTGTGAATATATTCGTTCATAGTAAAGAGAGCAAATCGATTTTGCCTGTTCCTTGAAAGCCAGCGGGTGACTGCAGCGAAGAATAGAGCTTTTTCCTCGCTTACCATATGATGATGGGCTTCGTTTAGACATTCTTCCAGCTCCTTCAGTTTTCCGATCATGCTATCTTCAGTTTTATTGCAGTATTCAATAATCTGGTTGTACCGGAAAAGGATGTTATGCCTTGTGTCAAAAGACTTTTTTAAGGAGCTATGCTGCCTTTTCAACCGTGATGTCGATGGAAGGTTTTTAATGAAATCCTTGCTTGCGTATGCATAACAAAATAGTGATGCCATGAGAAGATAATCCATCATCGAGTTCAACTTTTGCTCCTTCATGGCTTTTAACAATGGAGTTGGATCATTGCTTTTTTGTGTATTTATGAAAGCCAGTTCCCAATCAAGTTTGGTCTGGTTTTCGTGTGAAAGCGGGTATTGCTTTTGCAGCGCAATCCCATTTTCCTCGGCACTTTCAAGGTCTCCAAATATTCGTTGACATTTTATGATACCAAATCTGGCGTTAATGATATCGTCCGTATTTTCATGCCGGGTTTCTACTTGAAGATAGGCTTCCAGTGCCTCTCCTATATAACCTAGATAAAATGCACAATCTGCAACGGCTATGCGGCTTATGAAATGATTTTCATCAGAATGCCTTTCATCGGATTCCTCCTTAAACCGAACCATAACTTCCGATAAATTATGGTTCCACATGGAAAGCCAGTGGTCATTCATCTGTTGCATATATCTGCTTCGGGCTTTGTAAAGTTTACCATAGAGTCCACTAATCCGGGAAATTCCTGGTCTAATTCCCAGAGCCTGCAGAGAATATTCCGCAATTTTCGACAGCTCGTTGAGCAGGGTATAATTGATAATTCCCGAACCCTGCCCATTTTCGATCAACCAAAGGATAAGAAAAAACCGTTCAATGATATCTTTATCGTTTTGCAAGCTGGCTCTGGCACTGTTAATACACACATGACATGCTGCTTCCATCCCATGATTTTGAACAATGGCAGTCATTCTCGCAATGGTGGATTCTTCAATTTCAAGCACGGATTCACTGGTAAGACGCATAAGCCGCCTTTCTTAGGGAAAATTATTGTTTTGTATATTCTACTAGGATATCATATTATCAAGATGGTAAATATGCCACTTCCTTAAGGAAAAAACTTCATCCTAAGTGCAACGAAGGATTAAAACTTATGAAAAATGGTTCATCAAGTTTAAGGAAACCTCGTCCTTCAGGGCGAGGTAGTTCAAGCTAACCAAAATCAGGAGAGGTTTAAAGCCTCTCCTGATTCGACACCCGGTCCTTCAGGGCCGGGTTTACTTTGAGGATATTCCGTTCTTCCCAACATGACGTGATTTACTTAAGAAAGTGGCATTCTCCCAGTGGGTTGATACCAACTTGAGCAAAGCTCCAGCACGTCGAAGTTAATTTATTGTATTTATTTAGAGAGCCTTAAAGATCTTCAAGCTTGATCCTGAGAGTCTTACGGTCGATTCCAAGAATCTTTGCGGCAGCGCTTTTGTTTCCGTGTACTTCAAGCATTATATCCTTGATATACTGCCTTTCAAGTTCCTGAAGTGTCACTCTTTGTGAAATTCTGTCATTTATTGCATATCTCATATGTGAAGGCAAATCGGCCATCTCTATCCTGTTGTCTTCATCCATAATGGTCGCGTGCAAAATCACATTTTCCAGTTCCCTGACGTTTCCCGGCCACGAGTAATTTTTGATCGCATGGAGCACTGAATCGGAAAGTTTTATATTTTCCTTGGAAAATTCCTTTGAAAATCTTCTTAGAAAATGATGTGAAAGCAAAATGACGTCATCATCCCTGTCTTTTAACGGTGGAATACTAATTTTGATGACGTTAAGTCTGTAGTAGAGATCCTCTCTGAAATGACCCGCCTCGACCAATTTTTCCAGATTTTTATTTGTGGCTGCGATGACCCTGACCTGAATCGGCTGTTCGCGGTTTGATCCCAACATGCAGACTTTTTTCTCCTGAAGTACCCTGAGAAGTTTGACTTGATTTGCAAGGCTGGTTTCACTCACTTCATCAAGAAAAATTGTTCCTCCGTCGGCGACGTGGAAAAAGCCGGCCCTGGTTTCGGTTGCTCCTGTAAATGAACCCTTCATATGGCCGAAAAGTTCGCTTTCAAACAGCCCCTCTGGGATGGCTCCGCAATTTACCGGGACAAATGCCGAGGCTGCCCTGTCGCTATGGTAATGTATGGCTCTGGCCACAAGCTCTTTTCCTGTTCCGTTTTCCCCGGATATCAGAATAGTGGCAGATGTTGCCGAACATTTTTTTATGTATTTGAAAACGTCCTGAATGGGCTTGGAAGAACCGATTATGCCGAATTTTGCATATTCAATGGCATCCATCGGTTCAAGTCCTACGAGGCGGTATTTGACTTTCTCAAGAGTCTGACTTACTATGTGTAACAGTTCCGAGTCGGTGAAGGGTTTTTGAAGATACTCATCAGCGCCTATTTTCATGGCTTTTACGGCACTCTCGACCGATGGGTATCCTGTAAGCATGATAACAGCTATGTCATTTCTGTTTTCCTTAACGTACTTGATAAGCTCAAGTCCGGAAATATGAGGCATCTTATAATCAGTAATGACAAGATTGACTGGTCGGCTTTCAATCATGCTTATCGCATCCATTACGTTGGTCGCTGTGAAAACTCTGTAATTGTCCGCCTCAAGATTCCGTCTTATGATTTCCAGTGTGCTGACTGTATCGTCAACAACAAGGATATTTCTGTTTTCATTCATCAATAAGCCTTTTCTAAAGGAAAGAGAATTCTAAATTTTGATCCCTTGCCGACATCGCTCATGACTTCTATCTCGCCCTTGTGGGTTGTAACAATCCCATACACAACGGAAAGTCCGAGTCCAGTTCCTTCACTTACATCTTTTGTTGTAAAGAATGGAAGAAAAATTTTCTTCTGGATCGATTTTGGAATGCCTATCCCTGTATCTTCAATGGTCAAAATGGCTTTTTTGTTTTTTACTTCGGTGTCGATGGAGAGGACTCCTCCGTTTTCCATGGCCTGGATTCCATTTATGGCAATATTGATGATGACTTGTTTAATCTGACTTGGATTTGCCATGAGGTATGGTCTGTTCGCAGAGAGCGATATCTTCAGTACAATATTCTCCTTCTCGCATCTTTTTTCAAACAGGAAAAGACTCTCTTCGATAATTGTATTCAGGTTCACAGGCTCAAATTCTGAGGTGGCTGTCCGTGTGAAGACCATAAGTTTTTTGATGATTTCCTTTATGTATAGCGATGCCTGCTCAATTTTCAAGAGGTCTTCGTAAATCTGTTTTGAAAGGCCGTCATTTTTTTTAATGAGCTGAGTGTAACCAAGAATGTTGGCCATCGGCTCATTGATTTCGTGGGCTATGCCGGTTACAAGCTGCCCGATGGTTGCCAGACGGTCGGCATGCAGCAATTGTGTTTGAAGATTGTTCTTTTGCTCCTCGTCAGTCTTGCTCTTAACCGTTATGGACAATGTTCTGGCAATGGCGTTCAGCAGGTCCCTCTCTTCCTTCAGAAAAGGCCCCTCGAACATTGTCGGAAATTTTTCCAGATAACAGACTTCAATAAAGCCGCGAAGTTCCCCGGTGACTATTATGTCGCTTCGCTGGCTTCGCTTTGAAGTCCCCTCAAGCGAGGATGAGTAGCTGTCTCCATCCAGCACAATCCGGCAACTGGCTGACTCAGAGTGTTGCCATCCGCTTGGGACAATCTGGGCAATCTGCTTAAGGATTTCGTTTAACGGCATGCTTGAGGCGACAATTTTCGCGACCTCATACATGCAGTTCAATTCCTTGGTCCGTTCAAGAAGTTCATGAGTAAGCATATGCTATCTTAAATATCTCCTGATTCAATTCATTTTTGGGGTGCCGGCCATGATCTAAACGACTCCCTGGTCTATCATGGCCTCTGAAACTTTCCTGAAACCGAGGATGCTCGAACTTGCAGCGTAGTTTCTTTTTAATCCAAATTCGTTGCACACTTCAAGACAGCTGTCATGGATATTTTTCATTATCCTGCGAAGCTCCTCGTCAACTTTCTCTCTGTTCCATGGCGATTTGGTGGCATTTTGAGTAATTTCAAGACCGGAACAGGCCACGCCTCCGGCATTGGATGCCTTTCCGGGAGCATAAAGGATTGAGCCGTTTTGAATTACGTGGGTCATGGCATCCAGAGTCAGCGGCAGATTCGCACCTTCGGCGATGCATATGGTCCCATTGTCAATCAGCGCTTTTACGTCCTCATAATCGACTTCATTTTCCGTGGCACAGGGCAGGGCTATGTCGCATTTCACCCCCCAGGGTTTTTTCCCAGGGATGTAATTTACCTTGAATTTATCAGCATATTCCCTGACCTGATCCCTGCCGCCGATCCTCATCTTGCGCATGAATTCGATTTTTTCATCCTTGACCCCATCCTGGTCATATATAAATCCGTCAGGACCGGAAAGAGTTACAACCTTGCCGCCAAGCTCATTGACTTTTTTTACAGCTCCCCACGAAACATTCCCAAATCCTGAAACCGCCACGGTACTGCCTCCCACGTTTCTGCCAATGGTTTTTAGCATCTCCTGGGTAAAGTACACAAGCCCATATCCCGTGGCCTCGGGACGCAAAGGTATGCCGCCCCAGGTGATACCCTTCCCTGTAAGTACGCCGTCATACTTGCCTGTAATTCTTTTGTACTGCCCGAACATGTAGCCTATCTCCCTGGTCCCGACTCCTATGTCTCCCGCAGGGATATCGATGTTTTCACCAACATATTTATAAAGTTCCAGCATGAAACTTTGGCAAAAGCTCATAATTTCGTTATCAGATTTTCCTCTGGGGTCAAAATCTGATCCGCCCTTTCCGCCACCCATGGGGAGACCTGTCAGCGCATTTTTAAAGGTTTGTTCAAATCCGAGAAATTTCAAAATGCTCAATGAGACGGAGGGATGAAACCTCAGGCCGCCCTTGTATGCGCCGATAGCGCTGTTGAATTCCACCCTGTGGCCGGTATTGATCTGTATATTCCCCCTGTCATCCCTCCATGGGACTCTGAAGGAAATTGTTCTTTCCGGTTCGGTTATCCTTTCAAGGATTTTATTATTGCTATAGTAAGACGGATTTTTTTCTATCGCCAGCGATATTGATTTGAATACTTCTACTACACTTTGAATAAACTCCTTTTCCCATGGATATTTGTTTTTTAAATGATTAAGAACTTTTTCAGCATAGGTATGCATAATTCGATTTCCTCCGTTTTACCTGTATTCTTCACAATGCCAGATTCCCGCCTCAGGTTTTTCCATTCCGCAGAATCCTTGATTTTCACAGTTGATACAAAGCCCTCTGGCTGTTCCAAAAGGCGCTTTTCCTGCTTTGGTTTCCTCGCTCTCCTTCTTCATGAGATCAGCGAAAAATTTCGGTATCCTGTCGACTTCCGCTTCTTCACAGGGATCGTATTCCTCGCAGAAGTGAATCGAGGTTTTTGAATAGCTTTGATAGTGGCACTTCGATTGATGACGGCAATTCTGACAAATGGAATTTGTTCTTACTGTATCCATCTCTTGACTCCCTCATAAAAGTTGGTTTTTTCTATGGAGGTCTATTCAAATTCTATGCCAGAGGAATTTGAGGGAGTTAAGCTGTGCATATGTGATGCAATGTCACTATCGTCAAGCATCAGCGAAGTATCCTGGCGAACAGAATGAGTATAAGATCTGCCGCAAAATATCAACGTGTTACAATCAGATCCTGTACTCA
>JADFZC010000159.1 GCA_015232735.1 Oligoflexales bacterium
TGGGAACGCCTTCGGGGGTATTTGAATGTCTGCCTGAAGATAAATTTCATCCACCAGTTTGGTCGTGGGGAGACAAAATCCAAACCTGTTTGCGACGGTTTGCGCTGTCATCGGCGTAACAGGTATTCTTACGAAATTGTCATCGGAACCGATGGAAAGATAATCCGGCATGACCCATACGATCCCCTTGTGAACCTCGGTATCTGTCTTCAAATACAGAAAAACAGGCTTCAGTCTCTTCAGGAAGGAAGGGATGTTTCCGGAGATAAGTTCCTTCAAGGCAACTATCTCGCGCATTTTTATGCTGTTTCTTGTCGATTCCATAAACTCAAGCCCTCCAGGGCTTCCCTGGGGGCGCTCGGGAATAAGCGATACCGCCTTGTTTACAAAACCCTGTGAAGAATATGCAACCTTGGTAAGATCGATTTTTTCAATAGCCATGTTGAGAAGATAATTCTCTCCATATGCCTTTTCTTCAAGCGAAGCAGCGGTATAAAGCAATAATGAGATTAAAAGGACTAGTCCCCCGGCACAAAATTTTTTTGGCATTTGGACGAGCAGTCTTTTTCTCTGGCAATGAGCGAAAAGTGAATTTATCGGGAATAAATGATCGACGAGCGAAGCAGGCGGACGAAAGAAAACCCGGCCTGATAGGGAAAAACTTGGTTGACGAGGTACTGGAACCCTGTTTTTTTCATGGAGCTTCAAAATCTATCCCCTCAAGCTGTCAGTGTTTAATTGAATTTTGGTCCTTTTCATAGCTGCATGGAGGATTTTTCTTGCCGCTGGGCATTATCGCATCGCAAAGACGCGCATTTTTGAGTTCCGCTTCAGCCATTCTTGCACCGGTCAGATTTGCTCCGGAAAGATCCGCTGAAGTTAAGTCGGCAAGAATAAGATTCGCACCGGAAAGATCGCTTCCGGAAAGATTTGCGTTTCGAAGTTTTACTTTGAAGAGGTCGGCAAAAACCAGCTTTGCCTCTTCCAGATTGGCGTTATTCAGTTTTGCAAGCCTGAGTCTTGCGCCGGTCAGATTAACGCTTTTCATCTGGCTTTTGGTAAGATCGGCCCTGTTCATTTCCGCAAAAGCCAGATTGGCACTTTCAAAATTGGATTCCTTAATGTCCGCTGTCTCAAACGTTGAAAATGAAAGATTTGCTGACTGAAGGTCGAGACCCTTGAAAAGGGGGCTCCTGAAATAACATTTTATGCAGTTTTTATTGGGGCCGAGATTGGAAATATCCATTGAAGGCTTCCTGTCGTTGTCTGCTCCAAAAGCGGAGGAAAGAAGTAAAAAAAACGACAATATCAGGCATACCTTTGACATCAAACACATTTTGATACGCATTTTGAACATTGTCTCATCCTTTGTGTAAAAAAATCCAAAAATAAAATTTATGGAATATTTTACAGGAGCTTTCGGCGTCATGCTGAACGAAGTGAAGCATCTCTTATAGTTGTGCTGGATCTTTCGCTACGCTCAAGATGACGACCCTTTGACCATCCTGGTTTTTGCATTTGACCGGGAGCCCTGAATATTTTACAGAATAGCATAGGATGGCTGCAGAAAAAATCGGAATTCTTCGGATCTCCTGCCTTTTAATAAACAAAAAAGCCGTAATATCTCAATAAAGTCTGGTAACTCGATACAGGGATCAAGTTATACCTAATTGCGGCCACCGCTTCAGTTATCGGCCGGTTTGCAGTAAAAACTTTCGAGAAATTTATATGTAGTGGGGGTATTCTTTTTAAGACTCTCGTGATTGATGTAGGCGGCCCAGCTGTCACCACCGCCCAGATTAAACCATGCCGTGGTGCTTTCAGCAAAAAACTCCTTGACATCACCCTTTGCGTAATTCGAAACAGCGGTATTCTTCTCTTTCTTGTAAAGCTCATCAAGCTGCTTGACAAGTTTTTCGTCGGTATCATAAATGGCAAAATGAATGATATGAGCGAATTCATGCACATAGTTGGTATACTGAAAATCAAACCCATCACGAAATTCGTCGGCGCAGGACTGCGGGATATAATATCTGAAAGTCTGTCCCCCCGTTCCCCCGCATAAAACGATATCGCCAAGGCTGTCTTTTATTTTTTTATAGATATGGGGATTATCCACCCTGATCCTTGCCAGGAGGAGCTTGGCCGCGACTTTCGCTGCCTCGGCCTCTTTCTGGGTAGCGCCTCCGCAGCCGACATTCAATTTGATTTTTAATTCAAAATCGAGCTCAGGAATTTCCTTGATGGCAGACTTGGGGCAATCCTTTATTGAAGTCAAGGCCGGCTTGGCCGGTACTGTATCCTGAGTCTCTTTTGTCTCTTTTGTATCTTCAGCCTGCTTGCCTGCGGATGTCTGGTCCGATTTGCTGTCGGTCTCTGTTTTCGAAGGAGGAGGGGTAGTATCATCCTTGGAACCGGAGTCCGCAGCTGGTGTGGGCGCCTGCTGAACTGCCGATGACTTTTCCCCGTTAGACTTGGGGGCTGCCGTCGATCCAGCCGAACCGATGTTCGAACTGTTTTCCGATCGGCTTTTATTGTCACGCTTTTCGTCGCAGGAGAGAGCCAAAAATAATAATATGATGAATTGCACCAAATTTGATGATCGTTTCAAAAAATGCATGAATCCTCCTTGAAACCTGATGTCTTATCCAGTAAAAAAACGCTTTGATAATTCTTCATCGCCAACGTAACGCAAAGGACAATATGAACCGGCACAAAGCGTGATTTCTCTTCCCGCCTTATACAAAAGTGCGTTACACAGATGGACGATAATTTTATACAAAAGTTATCGGATATTTTGTAATTTTTCTAAAGATACCTGGAATTATCTTTGACAATCAGATCGTTACATCTGGTAATTTTTCGCCAGCCGGCATTGAGGATCCTTTAAAAGTCACATAACATCTAAAAAATATTCATTCTAACAGTCAGATTAAAAAAGACAAATTTGATTTGCTTAAGAATTTTAAGTATTTTCCCGATAAAAAATATGTTTTTTCCCGTAAGAAACCATGGTTTTTGAAAAATTGAAATTATATTTTGAAGAGCCTAAAACATCCAATAAAGATCCGTCCGCATCCACGTCAATATCCACCCCCATGGTTACGCCCGCGACAAAGCCCGAAGAGACATCCAAAGCCAATGAGACTAAGGAGACCTCCAAAGTTAATGCGCCAGAGGTTTCATCAAATGCCCAAGTATCAAAAGAAATAACTGTACCACCGAAGACAGAACCAGTTCCCTCGCCTTCAAAGACACCAAAAGTCGGCGATATCATCGATAATAAATGGAAGTTGGTCCGGTCTGATGAATTTGACCGTGACGGGACACCTGAACCTCAAAACTGGGGATATGAATATGGCTTCGTCCGCAATAACGAACTTCAGTATTATAGACCGGAGAATGCTACCGTTAAAGACGGCAGACTGATCATTGAAGCGCGGTGGGAAAAAAAACCTTCCCCCAGCATCAAAAATGCATCCTATACTTCCTCGAGCCTCATAACAAAAGGCAAGCATGAGTTCACCTATGGCCGGTTTGAAGCGCGTATGAAAATCGATATTCATATGGGGAGCTGGCCGGCTTTCTGGACATTGGGAACCAACATAGATACCACAGGATGGCCCGGGTGTGGTGAGATCGATATCATGGAATATTATACAGGAAAAGTTTTAGCCAATATCTGTGCTCCAAAAGGGAATTCATGCACCTGGTATTCCAAGACCATACAAGCGAAAGACCTTGGCGGAGATAACTGGTCGAAGGAGTTTCATATCTGGGTTATGGAATGGGATAGCGGGCGTATTGACCTGTTTCTTGATGGGGTCTTACTTAATCACTTTCAGGTTTCTGACAGTGATCAGACGGGGGGCAGTAACCCTTTTCGCAAACCGCACTATCTGATCCTCAACCAGGCCATAGGCGGCACTTCCGGTGGTGATCCAGGCAACACCACATTTCCCATCTTCCTTGAAGTTGATTACGTGAGAGTCTATGAAAAAATTCCATAACGCTGATATTTCCAACTGACATTGGAACTTATATGATTGGTCTTCGCAAATAACTTTCATGTTGTGCAGAAGCTCAATAGAAATCAGGAATTTGTCTAATTTCATTAATGTCACAGCGCATCAACTGTTTCGCTGTTTTGGCTTACCGAGGCTGCCGTGTTGCTTGTGTCGACGGTTTTTTGGGCAGCATCAATGTTCTGGCTCACCTTTCCTGAAACATCATCTTTATTTTGTCCGACATTCTGATTGCTGACAGCCTTGGTTTCCTTTTCATCATTCGATCCGTTATAATCGTTGTCTTTAACGGGCTCCGCTTCTGTTGCAACAGGTTGTGATGCAGGTTCTACCGCCACTGAATCCTTTGATTCGTTATCAGCTCCCGTGTCATCGACAGACTGATTATTATCGCTGCTGTCTTTTCCCTTTTTGGACTGGAGATCGTCATATAAATCAGTCATGAATTGATTGAACCAGAGTATTGGAGAAATAACTGCCGGACATGTCAAATGTGTAAACTTTATTCCGTCCGGACTTGGAATTTTCTCATACGTGACCATGTTGCTGCCGGCCGACAGCGTCTTAAAAGCCAAATCGGAACTTAGCGATGGCACGATGTCATCGTCAACGCAATGGAAAAGCCTAGTCGGAGACTTAACGGTCCATCCCTGACTCACATCATTGGCCAGAAGAAATTTTTCAAAATCTGAAAGATTCGTATTCACGGCGCCTGCCATCAGGGCTTCGGTATTCAATATGTAGTTTGTCTTGAAACCTGAAACAACAAGGTCATCTATTTTCTGAGGTATCTGTTGTGCAATCTCGCCGGTATCGAGGTGCCCGTCAAACAATGAAGCATAGTTCAATTCGCCTGTCTTCTGAAGAATATCCTCTACCTTAGTATTCATCGGCAGATAATTGACATATGACAGGATGAGATAGACAAGGAATGGATTCGAATATTCCGATTTTAAGGTTGAATATCCCGAAAGAAGGACATTGTACGGACCCGCGGAAGGCGCCGAGGCCCTTATCGGGAATTCATCCCTGTAGTTTGATTCAAGCTCCTTTTGAAGTGCCATAGTTGCATATCCGCCTTCAGAGTATCCCTTTAAAAAGAGGTCTTTGTCTATTTTAACATCATTGTTCTTTGCGAAGTTTCTGGCGGCCCTGAGCATGTCGATTATTGAGTCGGTATAACCTTCCTGAATGAGGTAGGGATGCATCATGGACGCCGATTGACCATATCCAATATAGTCAGCAACAACTGTAACATATCCCTGTGATGCCTCAACAATGCCCTCTTCCGGGCTTAACGAAGGGGCTTTGTCCTTTTTTAAGAGAGTATAATGCTGAAGTGAAATTGTCGGATATTCCTTTTTACAGTCTGTCGGGACAAGAACCAGGCCCGAAAGTTCCATGTAATTGGAATTGGCGCTGGCAATTCCTGGGGAGTAATAAATAATCTTAAATGCATCTACGCCGTTTTTTGCCTTGCCAATGGCTTCCGGTACTACAGCGTTTAATTCGTCAACAGTAAAGTGTTTCATAAACTGGACATTTTTTATTGAACCCGGGTTCATGTCATTCGGGATATCTGTCATTTTCCACCTGCAATCCTCGGCGTTGTCGAGGCTGAGAGAGCCGCTCTCAGCGCCTTTTCCCTTACCCTTGTTTCTTAAGTTCAGTTTTTCATCCTTAAGGCTGCACCCTGTAAGGGAATACAGCCCGAAAAGTGCCCATACCAATAAATGGAGTTGTCTCATTATTTGTCTCCTCTTTCGATATTCATTCCGGATTAGGTATTAAACGCCCCGACACCGGGAACGTTTTTTTTCAACAAAGATGCCGTTTTTCTGCAAGATAAATGCCAGGCTATAAAAGTAATTAATATAATAAGTTATTTATTGCCATGGATGTCCAAATATTTTTCAGGCTGAAAATGAAATCTTCCGCCGGACCGAATCTGCGGACAAATGAACTTGGAGGGACCGTAATTTCTGAGAATGACAGGTGTACTCTAAGAACAGTTATTAATATTTCTTCAGGACAAGTCATAAACTCCAATAGTCAACCTCTCATTTTGGCTGTTGACAAGCTGTCTAGGCTTAAGGGGTCGTCGATGTTTTTGGTTTAGTTGTCGAAGCTGTTGTCGAAGCCGGTGTCGAAGCAGTTGTTGAAGCCGGTGTCGAAGCAGTTGTTGAAGCCG
>JADFZC010000160.1 GCA_015232735.1 Oligoflexales bacterium
ATAATGCGTAATTTTGAAAGACGAATCCAACCTTCCTCTGACTCAAACTCCATGAAGCAACATCCTCTGCATCAAAAAAAACCCTGCCCCTGTCGGGAACCTCAAGCCCGGCTATGATTCTTAAAAGCGTGGTTTTGCCGCATCCTGACGGGCCGAGAAGCGAAACGAGACTGCCGGCGCCAATATCAAGGCATAGGCCAGAGAGAACATCATGCTGACCAAATCGTTTCGAAATGTTGTGAAGGGAGATGTTTATAGCCAAATTCTTCTCCAGGGATTAGAAGTCACAGCCGGTTGCACGGGCGGCTTTATCGCGGTGTTCAAAGAATAGTTTTAATCCAAGTGTAATCAACGAAAATATTGAAAGAACTGATGCTACGCTGTAAGCTGAAACGAACTGGTATTCATTATACAGTATTTCTATGTGAAGAGGCAGGGTATTGGTCATCCCTCTGATATGCCCTGATACCACCGAAACGGCCCCAAACTCCCCCATGGCCCTTGCCGAACATAGCATAACTCCATGCAGGAGCCCCCATTTGATGTTGGGAAGTGTTACATGCCAGAAGGTTCGGAGACCGCAGGCCCCAAGCATTGCAGCAGCTTCCTCATCATGAGTGCCCTGAGCCTCCATAAGCGGCAGCAGTCCGCGCACGACCAGCGGGAAGGTTATGAAAATCGTGACCAGTATCATTCCGGGCATGGCAAAGATAATTTTAATTCCGCGGCTGTAAAAAAAATCCCCCCAGAAACCCTGGTGTCCAAAGAGAAGCAGATAGGTCAATCCCACAACAACAGGCGATATTGATGATGGCAGATCTATCAGAGTTATAAGAAGACGCCTTCCCCTGAAACGAAATTTGCTGATCGACCACGCTGCGGTAATTCCGAAGAGGGTGTTGAGAGGCACGACAACAACGAGGATTGCAAGCGACAGATATAGCGCGGAAACAGCTTCCTTGTCGATTATTGCTGTCATATATTTCAGGGGGCCGTGGCGAAAGGCTTCGATAAAGACAATGAGAAGCGGCATCAGCAAAAACAATGTGAAGAAGGCAAGTGCCGGAAGAATGAGTATCCATTTGGCCCAGTTAACCTGAAGGGTGCTTTTGGATTGTTGCCGGCAACCTTCAATCATGCTGTCATCATCGATCCAGTCCAGGGTTTTTACTGCGGTATTCATGCGCTTTTCTCCTTCGCGCTCTGCCTTCTCGACAGGTACTGAAGGCTGTTTACGATGAGAAGAATGGCAAATGAACATATGAGCAGAACCGATGCAATTGCGGTCGCGCCCATGTAGTCATATTGTTCAAGCTTGGTTATGATCATAAGCGGTGCTATTTCCGATATCATGGGAATATTTCCAGCTATGAATATAACAGATCCATATTCCCCGACTCCCCTTGCAAAAGCCAGTGCCAGTCCGGTGAGAAGAGCGGGGATAAGCGAGGGAAAGATAACGTGGAGAAAGATTTTGAAACGCCCAGCCCCCAGTGTTGCCGCCACATCTTCAAGATTTCGGTCAAAATTGTAGAGTACAGGCTGTATGGTCCTGACCTGGAAGGGAATACCTATGAAAATAAGGGCGACAAGGATTCCGAGAGGGGTGAAAGCCACTTTAATTCCTGCCATCGTCAGATATTTTCCTATCAATCCATGTTCGGTATACAGCGCCGTCAGCGCAAGTCCTGCAACGGCGGTCGGAAGGGCGAATGGAAGATCAATAAGAGCATCGACAAATTTACGTCCCGGGAATCTGTAACGGACAGTAACCCACGCAAGAAGAAGGCCAAAAATCGAATTAATGACAGCGGCGAGGGACGCCATCCCAAAGCTGAGTTTGTATGATTGAACTATTCTTGGTGTTGTTGCGGCTGTCCAAAGCTGCTGGACACTGAAAGTTGATGTTTTGATGCATAACGCCAAGAGGGGCAGAAGGACAATTATACTGAGGTAAAGCACCGAGAATCCCATCGTGAGGGAAAACCCTGGAATTGCCTTCGTCCTTGTTCCCATAATTACCATTGCCTATCTGTTTTTAATAAAAATCTTGTCAAAGGTCCCACCGTCGTCAAAGTGTGTCTTTTGAGCCTTGTTCCAGCCGCCAAATACATCATCGATGGAGAATAGTTCCATCCTGGAAAAGCTTGAGGCATATTTTTGCATAATTTTTTGGGAACGAGGCCTGTAGTGATATTTGGCGATAATCTCCTGCGCCTCATCACTGTATAGATATTTAAGGTAGGCTTCGGCCTCCTGCCTGGTTCCCTTTTTATCCACCACCTTGTCGACTACCGATACAGCCGGCTCCGCCAGGATTGAAATGGACGGCGACACAATCGCGAAACGTTCCGCTCCAAATTCCTTAATGACCATATATGCCTCATTTTCCCATGTTATCAGTGCATCTCCGATTCCACGTTCAGCGAAAGTCGTTGTCGCCCCGCGTGATCCTGAATCGAGGACCTTCACATTTTTAAAAAGTCTTCCCACAAACTCCAATGCCTTTGCCTCGCTGCCCCCGGGTTTTTTAAGGTTGTAGCCCCATGCCGCAAGATAGATCAGCCGTGCCACTCCCGATGTCTTCGGATTTGGTACGATGACGCCCACATCATCCCTTACAAGGTCCTGCCAGTCATTGATATTCTTTGGATTGCCCTTGCGGACCAGAAAGACGACTGTGGAAGTGAAGGGAGCCGAATTGTTCGGCAGCTGTTTTTGCCAGTCAGCCTTTATTATGTTTTTTCCTGCAATGGCATCTATGTCATAGGCGATTGCAAGCGTTACGACATCAGCTTCAAGGCCATCGATGACCGCGCGCGCCTGTTTGCCCGACCCTCCATGTGACTGGTGGATGACAAGCGGCTCGAGGCTTTTCTTTTGCCAGTGTTGAAGAAAGCTGGCGTTGACCTCCTGAAATACCTCCCTTGTGGGATCGTATGAAACATTTAGGAGTTCCTTGCCGGCAGAAGTTTCAGTAGTCCCGGCGCAAAAGGCAAGGCATGCGGCAAACTTGATCAATCTACTCATATTTATCCCGGTTCCCATGATTATACTTTCACTTTAAAATTTCGCCTTGATTCAGCCCTTCGCCGGCATAGCCTGGCCAGGCGAAGGATCTATTGCTGAAAAGGTGTCAAGTCACATCGGCGATAGTTGCGTGTTCAAGTTTTTTTGCGACGTAGTCGCGGATATTCTTAAAAACCTTTATCAGTTTTATCTCATGTTCTATAGGCGTGGATTCGTAAAAATAGTAACTTACGGAATCCGTTGGCGCCAACGCCCCATCAAAAAGGCGAACGATTTCCGCGATGGAGATATCCTTTGCGGATTTTGCCAGACGGTATCCCCCTGTTTGGCCTTTGGTCGTTTTTACAAAGCCGCTGCCCTTCAGGACAAAAAATATCTGCTGCAAGAACTTTTGCGGGATTTCCTGCTGCTCTGCGATCTCCCTGCTTGTTATATTTGCTTTGTCCTTGTGCCTTGCCAAATAAATCAATGCTAAAAGAGCGTATTCGCTTTTTGCGGTGAGCTTCATAACACCCCCAGCGTAAATTAATAGTATACTAAAATGATATAATTAATAAACATTGTTTTGAATTAATGCAAGGTCTTTCACAGGGCTGCGGCTTTTTATTCGAATTGCTATTTGATACCACCATATTCCAAATAATCTACCGCATATAGAGGCAGGTTTAATAACCAGTCTTCTTTTTTATAATCAGCCATAGATGCCCTGATCGCCAGCCTTGGCTTGAATTTTTCATAATAGGTCTTCAAACTCTTGGCCTTTAAATTCGTTTCGGCCTTAACTTCGATTGGGATAATCATATTGCCATTATCAGTTACAAAATCAATTTCCGCGTTGCCGCGGTCATTTGTCCAGTAATAGGTTTGCCATCCTTCAATTGTTTTTAATTGCTGCAATATATATTGCTCGGTGAGCGCACCTTTGAATTCCTTAAAAACCTCATTGCCATCCAATAACGTGCTTTGATTGAGATGTGTAATGCAGGAAAGCAGCCCCACATCAAGCAAAAACAACTTGAAAGCCTTTAAATCCTCGTATGCCTGCAGTGGCACACTTGGTGCCGTCACGCGATGGACTTTATGGATCAGGCCGCAATCGGTCAACCAAAGCAAAGCCAGCTCATATTCTTTCGCCCTTGCACCTTCCTTGATAAGTCCATATACAAATTTTTTATTTTCTTTCGCCAGCTGCGCAGGGATGCTATTCCAAATCATCCGGATTCTGGGGATGATTTCATAAGGTGCGTGTTTGGAAAAGTCCTGTTCATAGGCCATTAAAATATGCTGCTGAATTTTCCGAATCTCGTTAAAATCCCGGTTTTCGGTAAAACGAAGTACTGCTTCCGGCATTCCGCCAATGAAATAATAATATTTAAGCAGATCAATAAATGTTTGTTTGAATGTGGCCATCATATCAAAGTCACCATTCTTGATCAGGTTCAAATATTGTTCATTGCCCATAGCGATCATGAATTCGGAAAAACTGAGTGGGTATAAATTCAAAAACTCGACCTTGCCAACGGGAAAAGATGTACCCTGGTGAAGTGCCACGCCAAGCAGTGAACCAGCGCAAATAATCTGATACTCCGGAGCTGTCTCATTGAAGTATTTTAAAGAGGTCAAAGCTTGCGGAATCTCCTGTATCTCATCAAAAATAATCAAGGTGTTTGCAGGATCAATCTTTTCACCGCAGTAGAGTTCAAGTCCGATAACAAGGCGTTTTGCATCCATTTCGGATAAAAACAGCTGTTTCATCCGTTGATTGTTGTCAAAGCTAACATATACTGTCTTTTCAAAAGCAAGTCTGCCAAACTCCCGCATGAGCCAGGTTTTCCCCACTTGTCGTGCTCCACGAATAATAAGTGGCTTTTTCTTCAGTTTTTCTTTCCACTTGTATAGTTCTTCCATGGCTGTTCTGTACACACAATCCTCCATTCTTTTAGAGGTTTGACAACGTTTGAGACAGATATTACAACCATATTATGGTGAAATATTACACTTTTTACAACGAATATTTGTTATTCTATGTGCTGAATTCCTGGCGCAACGAGGCTGGTTCAAACCAGGGAAGTCCGCATTAATCCAATATTGTCATATCGGTCAGCAAGATCTGAAGTCTTTCAGTAATTTACCAGGTCATTTTTTATTATTTTTAGGTGAGTAAGCATTATGTAGGTCATAGGTATAAGATGAAGAAAGACCAAAAGACCGGTCAGGACATCTCCCAGAGACCATACGAAAATCACAGGGAAGAAGGGGCCTATGAAAGTAACTGCCAAAAAGAATATCCTAAACGATCCGATATCCTGAAAACCGAGGTATCTGAAGCATCTTTCAGCGAAATTGGCATTTGTTATTATTGTTGTAAAAGCAAAAACCGAAAGGCAGCATACTATCAGCACATTTCCGAATTCACCTATTTTGGATGAAAAGGTAAGGGCCGTAAGATAGGCTCCGTTTTCAAGAGGCCAGTAGGACCCTGAAAGAATCACAAGGCCGGTTATGGTACAAACTGTTACCGTATCGATCACGGGGGTGATTGACGACATGAACGCCCCGACGGAGGGATGATCCCTGTTTGCTCCCTGGAAAAATGGGCAAAGGCCCGTTCCTGATCCATGTGAGAAAACACCTCTTGCCACTCCGAACTGCATTGCCTGCAGGACCGCATATCCGGCTACACCGCCCGCAAAGGAATATGGTGTGAAAGCATATAGGAACACCGACCCCAGCGCATGCAGGGTCCTTACCGGCGAAGCGATCAATATGAAAAGTCCGATTACCACATACATCACGTGCATTACAGGTGCTATTATTGAACTCCAATGTACGATTTTTTGCAGACCTCCTATGATTACCATGCCTACCAAAAGGGTTAAAAGGAGCGCCACGGTGAATTTTGAGAACAGAAAGCGCCCCTGTAGTGCATGTGCCACCGAATTGGACTGGATCAAGTTCGCTGTAACAAGTCCCTGTATCAGGATAAGCATGGCGACGATATTTGAAAGTCGTTTTCCCGTCCCTTTTATTTGGCTTTCCAGATAGGCCATTGGAGTTGCGAATGAAGGTGATGAGATATCCGAAGGTTTGTACTTGATGGCAAGATATGTCGAAACCATGCGAAATGAGACGCCGACAAAGGC
>JADFZC010000161.1 GCA_015232735.1 Oligoflexales bacterium
TCCAATTTTTTTACAAAGATATGAGTACTTGATATATGGGATGATGCTTTTTCTTTTTTCGTTGAATTCAGGAGTTACAGGTGAGTTTATTTACTTCCAGTTTTAAGGTGTCGCTGGTGTTTAAGTCAGTAGCTGTTTTTTTATTATTATTTTTTGGTTATTCCATGTTTGTTTCAAAGGCTAGGCCTCAAATCATAGCATTTCAGAATCTCAGGCAAACAAACAAGGCGACTGCGCAAAGATATATTTACGATGCAGACAATGGGATGACTAAAGTTGTTGTTCTTGGTACCTCCCTTGCCAGCAGGCTTGATTCAGCACTGCTTGAAAAAGAGATATACAATTTGTCACTTGGAGGGGATAGCGCTATTACGGGGCTTGAGATGGTAGTGAGAAAAGGGAGTCATGTGCCATTTGTTGCCATAGAGACCAACCTTCTTCTAATGAAAGAGAAGAATCAAGATTTATTGAATGAAATATTTTATCCGTATTTGTGGAAAGTAAGAAAATATGTTCCTTCACTTCGAGAAGAATATCAACCTGTAAATATGCTGCTTAGTTTTTTGGTGAGGTGTGTTAGCGGGAATATCGAACAAAGAGAGAACACTATTGGAAATGAAAAGACAGTGCAGAGAATGCTGATGCTTGCAAAGGAAAATTCAAAAAAAGAAACCTTGAATATGAAGGTTGTTGAAAAAAATTATGAAGATTTACGACGTCTTATAGGAATTCTGAAAGATAAAGGTTCAAAGATAATATTTTTTACAATGCCGATTCATCCTGAAATGATTACCCTAACACCATATAGGGAAAACAACGAATTAATGAGAAAACATTTTTCCGGTCCAGAGTATATTTGGCTGGATATCCCATCGGACCAAGGATATTTGACAACGGATGGTCTTCATTTAAGATATGAAAGCGCCCATGTTTTCACTACTGGATTCGTAAATAATTTGAAGAGAGAGATAATAAATTAAGTTAAAAAATTCCTTTTCAGGAAAGATGATAGATAGGATTTTGATTAAAAGTGAATTTGGTTGCTGCAATATTTATGTTGTAGATTGCTATTTTTATGTAATAATGGTATTAATTTTTAAATAATTAGACTGTTTTTGTTATTTCAACACATTATGAAATGTTGGCAGTAGTCAACTTTATTTTTGTAGAGCTTAAATATATGAGTTATATAAGCAACAAAGATCGAATTTATGTAGCAGGCCACAATGGTCTTGTTGGTGGAGCTATTGTCAAGGCTTTAACAGAAAAAGGACATTCAAATTTAATAACCAGATCAAGGAGCGAGCTTGATTTATTGGATGTTCAGGCAGTAAGAGTTTTTTTTAAAAAAGAAAAGCCGGATGTTGTTTTCCTTGCTGCGGCAAAGGTGGGGGGAATTCACGCCAACAACACTTTTAGGGCAGATTTTATTTATGAAAATATTCAGGTACAGAACAATGTAATCTGGAATGCACATTTGAATGGTGTAAAGAGACTTGTTTTCCTTGGATCAAGCTGTATATACCCTCGTAATGCTGAGCAACCAATAAGAGAAAATGCCCTTCTAACAGGACATCTGGAATATACAAATAGGCCATATGCACTTGCAAAGATAGCCGGCCTTGAGCTGGTAAATGCGCTTAGAATGCAACATGGGAGGGATTATTTCTCAGTAATGCCTACAAATCTTTATGGCCCCAGAGATAATTTTCACCCAGAAAACTCACATGTGCTTCCGGCCCTCGTCAGGCGTTTTTGTGAAGCAAAAGATGCAAATGCGGAAAAAGTAATAATCTGGGGGACAGGGACGCCGAAGAGGGAATTTCTTTATGCCGAGGATTGTGCAGATGCAATTGTTTTTCTTGCGGAGAATTTAGATACAAAGATTTTCAAAGATTCCATTTTCGAAAATGAAGGATGGAGTCATATAAATATAGGATCAGGTCAGGAGCTCTCCATAGCCGAACTGGCAAACCTGATTTCAGATACAGTTGGTTTTAAGGGAAAGATTGAATTTGATAAAACCAAGCCTGATGGCATGTTCCGAAAGCTACTGGACACAACCCAGTTGAAAAGTCTGGGCTGGGAACCTAAAACTTCTTTAAGATCAGGCATAAGCGCAACTGTTGACTGGTTTTTGAATCATTATTGATACAGCATTTGTTGAAATAGTTTTCCGTATGAGGTTTTGTTGCTAAATTCTGTGCAAGTTCAAACTCATGTAAACAAACAGCAATGGATGATACAGAATGGGAAATGGCTGTATATTGCGTATTTGACGCTTATTTTTTTTACATTATCATTTTTGTTTTTTCCCTATTTAATGACAATTCCCGTTTATTCTACTGGTATTCAGCCAAACGCCTTCATATTTTCAATAATAATTTGTTTTAAATTTAGGAAATTTCCTAAAATAGCTACACCGATTTTACTATGTCTCGTTTTTGCATTTATTCTTTTTGGTCTGTCATCATTTAATTTTGAACAGTTTAGAGCAATTATCGGGTATATTAGCATCTTTTGCACGTCAGTTTGCAGTTATTACTTGTTGAGAAACCATTATCGTTTTTTTAGCATATTTATGAAAGCTTCAATACTGACAATGTTTTTAGTGGGTGCTGTACAGACGCTTGTTTCACCGAAAATATTTACAATGCTGGTAGCAAGGATAAGGACGACAGGGGACAGGGGGTGCACAGGATTAACCGATGAGCCTACTTCCTATGCACTGGCATGCTGTTTTTTGATAATTTTGGTTACACTTCTGGAGAAAAAGAAAAATCAGATTTTTATATACAGTTTTCTCCTTTCTTTTCAGATAATATTGTTTGCCAAGTCGTTTCTTGGTTTGATGATATTAGGAGTAATGGCTTTATTATATCTTTCAGTAATACGAAAAAATAGAATCATTCCAATTTTACTGGTTGCATTAGCTATTTCTATTTCATCAATAAACACAAAATTCAATGGTTCACCATATAGAATCGTCAATCTTACAGTCAGTCTTTTGCAAAATCCACGGTTACTTATATCGGCGGATCCGAGTGGAATAGACAGATATGCCCATCTTGTACTGCCAGCATATGGTTTTATGGACAAGTATGGCTTACCAGGTGGATTTGAAGGTTGGAGGGAGTACTCACTTTGGAAAACAGCGCAGGATCCGATGTTTTCAGACAGAATGGAATATATTACGACGACTAGAATAATGAATTTTTATGGGTCTATTATGTATCAGCTGGGATTTGTAGGGTTATTAATCCCTCTTACTCTCAGTTATATGATATTCAAAATATATTATAAAGAAACCCGAACAATGATTTTCTATTTGTTGTTAATAAATCTAATTTTTATAAATACAATCCCCCTTACATCAACTTATGCCGGATTACTTATTGGGGTTTTAATGTATAAATATAGTAATAGTCATATTTCAACTTCAACTGGATGAGATAAATTCTTTTCAATTTTATTTCGATGCAAGCGGTTCTTTATGACCGAAGAAAGTAATGAGATAAATATTGT
The DNA here is from genome assembly GCA_015232735.1 of Oligoflexales bacterium. Next base: position 3,526 of record JADFZC010000161.1, read on the forward strand.
TAAAAGACCAAATAAAAAACCTCCAATTAACGCCATCTTTAAGGGATTGACAAGAATACCTGTCTTATAGTTTGATTTTACTCCAGGCAGATTATCATTAGTGGATGGACCCAATTCGATTAAGCGAAAATTATCAGATTCCATTCTAAAATTTTCCAAGATATTCAGTTGATTCTTATAATTTATTTCAAAATTGGTTGTTTCTTTCCTAAAAGATTCAATCAAAGAGATTTTTTCCGGATGCAGTACCTCAAGCACTCCAAGAAGCTTTAGGATTTCGTCAGGTAATATTGAAGCGAGCGGTAATACTCTTTGTCTGGGTGGTTCTGATAGCTTTTTGGTTTCGAGTGAGAGGTATTCAATTTCCTCTTTACTTGGTTTGATTTCTCGAAGAACTCTAAAAAAAAGACCGTAACCTTTACTTATGGTTTCATTCATCTTTTCCCTGATAGATAAGTACTTGTAGTAATTTGGCAGATAGGTTCTCTTATATCGTGAATTCCATGCTGTAATAACTTTATTAGAGCTCGCAAGGGCTGCGATTTTCAGTCTTTCCTTTTCAACTGGAACAGGTAGATTTAATGTTAAAAGAAGGTTTGCTCTTATTATGTAAAATGACGAAAATCTTGCGATAGGTTCGTCTTTTTCATTTTGGGGTGGCTTGACTTGAAGAAAAAGTATTTTTTTTAGATTTTCATCATTTGTGCCCAAATTTTTTTGAAGTCCCCAGGACTTTTTTAGTTCTGGAATTTCTTCAGCCAAACTGGAAAAGAAAATGGAGGCAATCTCCGGATCGTTAAGACTATTATTAAGTTCGGAAATCCTTGCATCAATAGACATTGATGTTTCTTCGTTATTGAAGTTTTCACTAAAAACCATTTCAGTTTTATAAATTGGGCTAAAAAATGCTTTTGAGCAGAAAAAACTGATAATGCATCCAAACCCAAATCCGATTATCATTAATACCCTTCGACTCCAAAGATAGAGTATTAAATCTACCCAGTCTATTTCGTGAGCTGTGTTTTGTGTTTTTGCAGATGGTTCCATATTATTTTTTGCAGAGTGACTCATATGGGCTTCTATCATCAACTATCTCCCTGAATATATTAATATACGAGCATTTCTTTTTAACTAAAGAAATCACAGTATAATACGCATTTGTTAAAAAAAAAATCTTAAAAATCTATTATTATCGATTTTATTTGTGATTTTTAAAGCTATGTGAACAATATCTCTAATAATCGAATATGTATTAAAAAAATTGTAAAGTGGTTACAAAATGGATAGTTTTGTTTGAGACAGCTTCTTATGCGAGGAAATCATAAAGACTTTAAAAATTCCCAATACTCCGCACAGCCACTTTCGAGGCTAATTTCAGGCTTCCAGTGAAGCTCTCTATTCGCCTTTCTTATATCCAAAACTATACGTCTGACATCAAAGGGCCTTGCGGGCAAGTATTCCAATTGCACCGGAAGTCCAGTTATTCGCCGTACCAAATCTACAAGTTCTTGAATTGTGACTCCCCTTCCACTTCCGATATTAAATACACCTTGAATATCTCTTTCGATGCAGCAATTAATCGCTCGTATAACATCTCTAACATGAACATAATCCCGAACATTTAGGCCATCTCCCCAGATTTCAATTTTTTTCCCTTGTTTGACATAGGTAAAGATTGTTGAAATTATTCCCTGAACACCGATCCTGCCAAAGCTATTGCCATATAAATTTGAGATTCTAAGTATCGTAGGCTTCAATTCGTGAAGGAATTCATGCATTTTTATATACTTTTCTATTGATACCTTAACTATACCATAAGAGCAGATGGGGTTTAGTTCTGATTCCTCATCAATTGTCTTTTTGTCAATATTTCCGTAAACAGTCCCGCCTGATGAAGCAAAAATAATTCTTCGGATACGCATCTCTAGCATCAGTTCCAGAAGCTGAACTGAACTGATCAAATTTTCCTTAATGTCTGAAACAGGATTAAGATTAGAAGTCCCGGGAACTGTTGTACTTATTAAATGCACAACATAATCGACATCTTTTAAAGCGGATTTCAGTTCCCAATAATCTGCAAAATCCCCTTTAAAATATCGTATCCCATTATTTTCGATTTTGTCTTGGATCTCATGGTCAAAAACCCTGACCGAGTGCCCTTGTGAATATAGGGATTTTGTAAGGAATCGACCAAGTTGACCATTGCCGCCCAATATGAGAAATCGTAATTTGGCCATCGGTAATGTTCTCCCCAATTTCACTGAAAGTGCATACAGGGACTTCTGACAGGTACCTGAATTTTAGGAGCCTGCATCCCTGAAAGTCAAAAAACAAAAGCTCACTTTATGAGATTAGAGCCTGTTATCATTCTTCTGAATATCCTGCCTTTGCAGGCCGTTTAATTGCATGTATTCTCTCATATATATTGTTTTCCCTTAATATTCAAGGATATTATGAGGATTTTTCCTCGCCGGGAAAGCAGCAAAAAATTTAATTGAGGATCACATTAATAACTTAAATGACAATAACCAAAAGTTGATAAAACTCTGAATGTGTATTATACGAACATATGTACATCAAAACGAATGAAATATTTTGGTATTCAGGAAATATAAAAATA
>JADFZC010000162.1 GCA_015232735.1 Oligoflexales bacterium
ACTCTGGGCAGGTTTCTTTTTGAACACGAGATTCTTAACGACAGGGAAAGGGATAGGGATTTCTTTGTTGGAGCGAGGGCACTTTCGCGGCTTATTGAACAGAAGAAGGAAAAAAGGACCATGAAAGTTCCCAAAGTCATTGAGCGGATTAAAAACTATCTTGAAGAGAGACATGCAAGGTGGACCTTGAGAGTGGATCGACTTGGCAGCAATTTTCAGCCTCAAAGATGGCCTTCCGTCAGGGCAAAGCCCTTTATTAAAGGTATGGAGGAAATCCTGGATCTTGACAGACAGAAGGGTGATGACAGTTCGGGCAGAGCACTCGTGGAACTTTCGAAAAATGTGACATCGTACAGAGAATGGATAGAGGAGCTTGAAAAAAAGGAGGATGAATATAGAAAAAACATGGATAAGGCAAGGCAGCAGGGCATTGCTGATGCGAGAAAGACTCTAAGGGAACTTCAAAAAAGGCAGGATCAGATTTCAAAGAGACTCGACAAGGCTGAGATTCAGGACAAGAAGAAACTCTCGGACGAATGGCCCTCAAATAGGATGGAACAGAATTCCAACATTACGGAAGCAACCCATCTTCTGGATAAGATTATCGCGTTTTCTCCCATGGCGGGAAAGAGAATAGAGTTTGCGGTTCAAAGTATGAAACAGACAGTGGAGAACGGAAATGCCGGGAATTTTCTGACGGCGGAATCGTCTTCGGATATGGCGGGACGGATGCTGAGACAGGCCGACAACGAAGCGTCAAAATCCCAAAAGGAGTCGGCAGGCAGGCGAGAACGCAGGAGAGTTTCCGGGGATAATTATTTCGGCAACAGACTCATCGGCGGTGATATAGAAATCCGTCATGAATACCGTGTCGACAAGAGGTATCGTGAAGATATTCTTGAGGATGTCAGAGAACACAGGAAACGCTATGACTCAAGGGATGACTCCATACTGGAGGAATATCTGAGGAAGATTGTCAGATAGTTATGGCGGCTCTTCTTCGAGAAGATTTTTCAGGCCGGATTATCCAGATTGGATTATAATACATATCAAGTTGGTTTTTGTGCTTACGATAAGAATCTGATTCGGATCTGTCATCCGCTGTCACTTGATGACAGACTTAACATTTGCCCGGCAAATATTCTGCTGCTCCCAAGATTATTGATTTTCTTTAATTTGTGTACGGATATTTTGAATCGTTTTGATATCGTCCTTAGGCTGTCTCCTTTTTTGACTTTGTACTGGCCTGGCTGGCCGCCGCCCTCGTCGCGGGCGAGGTCCCTGCCTTCGCTTATTTTGAGCTGAGAGCCTGTTTCAAGTTTGTCCGATGAAAGTTTATTAATCTTTTTTATTGTGTCAGCAGAAATTCCGTAGATTGAGGCTATCGATTCCAGCGTTTGATTTTCCCTGACGGTATGATAGGTGGTATTTGATACCAATTCCCTGGATCTTGCGGATTTTGAGACCGGTATTGCAAACTTTGCAAGAATAGTTTCCTTTCCCTTGATGTTGCTTTCATATTTTTCCGGAATCCATATCCTGTAACTTGTGACAGCATAAGGTGTTGTGTTTCTCAAAATATGGGGGTTGAACTCCTTTATCACGGATTGGGGGATGCCTGTTTCCTTGGCCAGGGTTCCCAGGGATATCGGGCTTGGCACTGTGAACGGCAGAACTTTTGGGGAATTTGAGGGTTCCAGTTTTTTGAATCCGTATTTCTCCGGATTGTTCCCGATAAGAAGGGCGGCCAGGAATTTTGGGATATATTCCATGGTCTCATTTGGCAGCTTTTTCCTTTTGACGAGGGTCCAGAAATCCCTGCTGGTGCCGTTCATGATGGCTCTTACAATTCTTGCCTCTCCGGCGTTGTATGCCGCCATGGCCAGATACCATGAGTGAAAGACGTTATGCAGGTCTCTCAAATATAAGGAAGCGGCGATTGTGGACCTTATAGGATCCCTTCTCTCATCGACATATTTGTCTACTCTAAGTCCATACCTTAATCCGGTTCCGCGAATAAATTGCCATACGCCCACGGCTCTGGCTCGTGAGGTGGCTGAATTGCTGAAACCGCTTTCAATAAGCGCAAGGTAGTATAGTTCGGGAGGAAGACCCTGTTCCGCAAGAAGCCTTTCAATCATGGATTTATAGATGGCACCCCTTTCCATATAATGTTGAAAACGTTCTCCGGTTTTCCCCTGGAATGCTTTTATCCACAGGTCAACCTTCTCGTTCATTTCCGGAGGTATGCCCGTCTTGATGGTCGCGGCGATTTCATTTTCGGATTCTTTTTGAGGTTCTGGCTTGTTCTCTTTGTTTTTTTGCTCACTTGCAATTTTTTCGTCTTTCGCAATCAATTCATCTATTGTGGGATAAGGTTCGCTCGTTACTGGTTTAGGGGGCTGTTCATCCTTGTTTGGCGGTACTTCCTGCATTTCTTTTGGTTTGCTGATCTCATTTTGAATTTCTCCTTGTTGCGGTTTGTTTTCACTGGGTGTTGTGCAGGATATTGCCATTGGCAATGTTATAAGATTTAAAATAATAAAATGTCTTAATAATGGGGTTTGATGTTTTATGACCATAACCTCTCTCTTTTTTCTTATTAAAAAAAACTTTAACAGACCCAGTGATTTCTCTTGGTTACTTTTGATGATTGCCGATTTTTGTGATTAGTTTTTATTATACCTCAATTTTAATTTTAATGTTGAGGTATTTTGGGTTTTGTTTTTTATTTCATGAAGAGCATGAGTACAATTCCTATTTTTTTTTATTATTTAAAATTGGGCCTTTCACCGTTGTCTGTTCTTATTTATGGATTACCGCAAAACCTGAATAACTATACATCTGATGTACAGATCGTTGAAATATTTAATATTTACTTATAAATGTCGCCAATATCAATACACGTCATTGAGTTTGAAGTCAATAAATGATCATGAGTTAAGATGATAGATACTATTCTCAAGTTTTCCATTACCCTCCGTCAAATCCGTTCAAATGAGACTTGTGCCAGTCCATTGAAGTGCTGATGATATTTCTAAGGTCAGAGTGTGACGGTTCGAAACCAAGCACTTTTTTTACTTTTCTGTTGTCAGCGTATAGCGCATCTGCATCACCGTCGCGCCTTTTGCCAATAGTATAATCTATTTTTTTTCCGAGAAAGGATTCTATCTCGGCGATTATATCCATGTTTGAATATCCGGTTCCTGTTCCGAGATGCAATGCGCTGAAGGTCTCTGCCTTTGCTGTGGATAGATATTTTGCGGCCTCGATGTGTGAAATCGCAAGGTCGGTTACATGGATATAATCCCTTACGCATGTTCCGTCCTTTGTCGGAAAATCATTGCCGAATAAGGTAAAAGCCTTTTTGCTTAACACCGATTTGATAATGTTCGGTATCAAGTGGGTTTCGGGGGTGTGATCCTCCCCGATCTTGCCTGAAGAATGGGCCCCGCATGCGTTAAAATATCTTAACGCCATCGCTTTCCATCCAAAAGCCTTTGAGTAATCCTCGATAATGTATTCGGCCATCAGTTTTGATCTGCCATATGGTGAAATGGGTTTTTTGGGATCATCTTCTGCAATGGGAAGTTTTTGCGGATTCCCAAAAACGGCGCAGCTTGACGAAAAAATCAAAGGCTTGAGAGTTCCTGTCTCTTTCATGGCATCGCATAGTGTTGCCACTCCGGTCACATTATTATGATAGTATTTGTCAGGATGCTCGACTGACTCGCCTACCAGCGCGAAAGCGGCGTAGTGGTATATGGCGTCTGGTTTGAAAGATCTGAGATTTTTTTTCAGAAGCTCCCTGTCATGAATGTCTCCGAGTATGAAATCAACCCCCTTGGGAAGGCTCTCTCTGTGACCTGTGGACAAATTATCGTAAACAAGACATTCATGCCCCTGGGAAAGTGATTCCAGGACAAAATGGGAACCTATATATCCAGCGCCTCCAATGACAAAAAACCTCATCCGTCTATCCCTTATTTTTTCCCGTTACAGTTTAAATACTGTCAATAACCCTATTTGTTTATCTTTCTCTTTGCAAGAGAAGAGTTAAATGAGAAGAATTGAGTTTTATATACTAACCTCCTGGTTTTCAATGTTTTTTAATTTCTGCTACCAGTCGATATGATAATTTACCAGATCTTACATTAATATTTATTAAGAGAGTCTTGCGTTGTTTGCTTCTCTGGGATATTTCTTATCCGAGTCTGCTTGTGAGATTAGTCGCTTTCGCGCCAGTGACGTATCCTGGCATGCGAAGCTTGCATGGGATCTGTTTATAACATGCTTTTATTATGAACTTTCAAATCTCAAAAAATATCCTGAAAAAAATAAGGAGAAACATATTCTCCAGGGAACAGGGCGCCTATGTGACATATGCCTGCTCTTTTGGAAATCAGACTGTTTCTGAGTTGCAACAGATTACCGGATCTCTTTTCAGCAAGGGAAAATTCAGTCCCCGTATCCTGTTCAATGATGGTCTTATAGGTATAAAGTCGATCGATATGAGGTCACTCTGCGAAATTGTTTTCAGGTTGAAGACAGCGAAGGACGTCTATCTGGTTTTGGATGAGGCTCATGTGGGAGGACCAAAGGATCTGATAAGAAGAATGGGTAAAATACCTTATGAACTGATATTCAATCCCGGAAGTTCCATTTCGGTAAAGGCATATTCATCCGACAGCATTCTTTACCATGAAGGACTTATCAAGGAGCTTATCGGAAAGGAACTGGCAGGGGCGGGATTTCATGATAATGCGCCTTTTGATCATTTTTTAAGGGCAAGGCTTAAAAAAAATCATTTTACGCTTGAAATTGCACTGGGAGGGACTCCGCTTTATAAGCGCGGTTACAAGAAGTCACTCAAAACTCCTGCGCCTCTTGCGGAACATGCGGCGGCTTCTCTGATTCGGGAGTCTTTTGACTGGATGGAAACAGAAATCATCCCGAATAGGATTTTTATCCCCTTTTCCGGCGGAGGAACCCTTGGGTTCGAAACCATCTCATATTTGGCAGACATTCCCCTGTTCACCTGGGGGAGGAATTTTTCGATGGAGGAACTGGTCTGCTATCCAAAATCAAGCATGAATAATTCAGTAAAAAAAATGACTGTTGAGTTAAAAGGCAGGCTTGAACGTATCAGCCAGGTAAAAACTTTGTTTATGGATATCCAAGAAGACAGAATAAAAGAGACACACATGAACATTGAGGGTTTTGAGTCAGCTCTTCAAAAAACCGCAGGTATTGGATATGACGGTTTTTCTGTGGTTCACGGTGATATTTTTTCCACGTCGGTGGCGGACTGGTTTTATGAAGGACGGGATGTCTTTGTTCCTCTCAATCCTCCGTATGGCATCCGTCTTTCAGGTGAGAAGGGAATTTCACCCGCTTTTTATGGAAGAGTGGCGTCTGTAATATCGGGTCTTTTGAACATGGATCTAAAAAAAGTCTTTGGATTTTGTCTCCTACCCGATGAAAAGGCGAAGAAATGCTTTTTGAAAAAACTGGCCGGTTTTTCGGTAAGGGATGAAAAAATAACACTTGGCGGAAGATCGCTTCTGGCTGTTTACTTTAAGACTTGCCGCAATCAGCCAGTCTCTCCAGCGTCCTGCGGGTCAGGGAGGTGATTTCATCCCATTTTTTACCTTCGATGAAATCAGCTGGCGTCATCCATGATCCGCCGACTGAAATAACATTATTGAGCGAAAGATATTCCATGAAATTTCCTTCATGAATTCCTCCGGAAGGGCAGAATTTTATATCTTTGAATGGTCCTGCTATCCCTTTTAAAAGGGGAATTCCGCCGACGATGGATGCAGGATACAGTTTAAAACAGTCATAACCATATTCAATACCTGTCATCAATTCACTTGGGGTGGCAATACCTGGGAGATAAGGTATTTCAAGGTATCTTGACTGCTTTAAAAGTGATTTGGTCAAACCGGGGCTGACCGCGAATTTTCCTCCGGCTTTTTTCACTCTTTCAAGCTGTTCCGGGAGCAGGACTGTTCCGGCTCCGACGGTCATACCCTCAACCTCTTTTATAATCGATTCCATGCTTCCTCCTCAAATTTACTGATGGATTCCAATAGGTTTTTTCAAAT
>JADFZC010000163.1 GCA_015232735.1 Oligoflexales bacterium
TTGCCGGAACTAATAGTATGGAACGAGGGGACGATCAAAGTCAAAAGAGAAAACCTTCTCTACTTCGAGCAGAAGGATTTTGAGGATTACAAACAGAAGTACAATGAATATCTCCCGGAGTGGGCAAAAGTCATCAAGAAGGTCTACCTGTTTAAAAACAAACTGGAGAAAATAGATCTTTTTCTGCTTAACATAAACGCCATGGGGAAGATGTTTGAAATAGTGGATGACTACACGGCAAATTGTCCGCAGTCCAAAAACAAGGAGATACCGGCACAACTGGCCATATTTCCTGAAAATGATGATAAAGACAATCCTGATGTAAACTCATCCATAAACAGCAAGGAAACAAATGAGGACAGAAAAGAGAGGGATATTGAATAGACAGGCTCTTATGCACTTATTGGAGGCAAAAGACGCTATTCAACCGTCTGCGCATCTCCCTTCGGAAGTTTCTCATATTTTCCCTCTTCAAATTTAAATTTTTCCTCCAGGAATTTCTGTTCCGCATCTTTTAATCGTTGTTCTTCCTCTTCAAATTTCTTTAACGCCCTGGCCAGATCGGACTTCAATGTCTCATTCTTTGATTCATTTGCCTTATCATCGTCAAAATTGATGTTGTTCAAAGCTTTTTTGAGGTCTTCCTGCGCAGTCTTGTAAGTACCGATAATCGCTTCCAGTTCTTTTTTCAATTTTTTCAGCTTCTCCGGAGCATTTTCAGGAAGGTTGTAAGCATTGGGATTGTCGTCTATGGCCAGTGAATCGATATCCTGGGAACGCATGGAGCTGGCCAGAACTGAACTTGGCTTTTCCTTTATGCCGGCTTTTTCCACACCGGCAGTCTGCGGCAGCCTCGTGACTGCTGAACTTTCGGGGTTTGCTTCTGCCAGAAGCCTCTGTGCAGGCAGATTTGTACATACAAAGAGCAACAAGAACAAGTAAAACTTAAAAGTCATCGGAGTATCTCCTGTTTTTTCGTCATGGGAAAAACCGCCACAAATATGGTCTTTCAATTATATATTATATAAGTTGGAGGTAAAAATGAAACATGCAAAATTGAAAACTGAAATAACAGGCAATTCGCCGGTTTGATTCCGGTGTCAAATTCCATTATTGTACCTAAATGAAAAACACACCAAATTTATCAGTGAATATTGTATATTGCTCTAATAATACAAAATCCGGAGCCGTTTGGATGCTCCGGATTTTGAACTCTTTATGTTTTATGTGAAAATCTTTCAGTGGATCGGGATATTACTTCCAGAAGCTGCCCCCTTTGGATCGGCCGACAGGAGCGCTTGTTATGGATCTCTTGGATATCCAGCCCCTTCCGGAAGCCTCGGCCCATTCTCCGTTTATGGTGACAAGTACCGGATCACCTTTCTCAAGTGACCCAATCTGTTTACCGTTAGGACCGTCGAAGATTGGAGCGCCGTTTTGTCTAACATACCAAACTCTACCCTGCCAGTCCATTTTAACTGTCGATTTTGGCACGAGTGTGCTCTCAGAGGGCTGTTCATTTTTTGTTACTGAAGGAGCCTCAGCACTCTTTATAGACTCAGTTGAACCGACAGGCTGCTTATTTGCTTCAGTATTTGATGTCACTTCCTGCTTGGACTCACCCGCCTGGGTCCCCCAGTTCTCTTCGCTGGCCAGCGAGGCTGACTCTTCAGGTTTCTGCTGCACATCCGCCTGCTGCACCTTTTGTTCCGGATTATCGTATTTTACCACGAGATTCTGTTCCTTTGAATTTTCTGAACTTGTATCTGATGACTGGCCCTCGGGTATCTTCTCACTTTGTGAACTCTGATCGGAAGCTACCTCTTCGCTTTGCGGAGCTTTTTGTATCCTGGCCTGCTGTGTACTTTTTTGTTCCTGCTGCCCCTCCTGCTGACCTACGACATCTTCCGGCTGGCTGTCCTGATCGTCCATTGAGGTACATCCTCCGAGTACAAGTGCGACCGTGAATGTTGCAGGTAAAAGTTTTGCAATAAGCAGTGAAAATTTTGGTGTCCTCATTGTTTTTCCTTTCAATAAGTATAATTTAAATTTAAAAACAATTTGAAAAAGTTCTTTATCAGTATTTTTGCAATAAATGGACCATTCCTTTGCATCATTTGTTCAATTTAAAATTATTGGAAAATTCTGTTACTGATAAGAATATTGGCATGTATTAGGATGAGACATTGTATAAATGGCAAAATACAGTGTCTCCATATCATCCTATTTATCACGAATAGATTTTAGTAGCATCATCTATAATACCTTTGATAGCATTTAACCTTATAGATGAGCTTCGTCCTTATGCGAAAGCGCCATGGACTGATTAACGACGAGAGGAAAACAAAGTGGATACCAGAAAAGGCCTTTTCTTGCTCAAGGAAAACATGAAAATAGGTATAGTTAACCGTGGAGAAGCCGCCGTAAGATTCATTAATGCCGTAACGGAATTCAACATTCTCCACAAAACAGGATTCAGGCCTGTGGCATTTTATACTACGAACGAACAGTCGTCTCTTTTTTCAAAAAAAGCCAGCGAGGGGTGCCTTCTTAATGACCTCGAAGGTTTTTCCGAACTGAAAAGAAATCCGTACACGGATATTGATTTCATGATGACCGCGCTGAAAAGCGCAGGATGCGAGGCTGTATGGGTCGGATGGGGATTTCTTTCAGAAAATGCGGAATTTGTTGAAAGACTTGAAAGAGAGGGCATTGTTTTCATAGGTCCGGCATCGGGTCCCATGCTTTTGCTCGGCGACAAGGTGGAGGCGAAAAATCTGGCGGAGCGAAGTGAGGTATCCATTCTCCCCTGGAGCGGAAGGCCATTGAATGATCTTAATGACGCACTTAATGAAGCATGTGAAATAGGATATCCGGTTATTCTCAAGGCTGCATCCGGCGGCGGCGGAAGAGGAATAAGGATTGTCATGACGAGTGAGGAAATGCCTGACAAATTCAGGGCAGTCTGTGAAGAGAGCAATAATCTTTTCGGCAATTCCAGAATATTCATGGAAGCCATGGTGCTTAACGGCAGACATCTTGAGGTGCAGGTGGCCGTGGATATCCACGGAAACGTAAAGACCTATGGCGTCAGGGATTGCTCCGTTCAGAGAAACAATCAAAAAATTATTGAGGAGACACCGCCACCGCATCTGTCCGAACATCTTATAAACGAAATGCAGGAATCCGCGGGAAGACTGGTCAGGGCGGCGGAATACAGCGGAGTGGGCACCGTTGAATTTATTTATGACATGAATCGCAGCCAGGCTTTTTTCATGGAAGTGAATCCAAGGCTGCAGGTTGAACATCCCATTACCGAGGAGCTGCATGGGATAGATCTCATAAGAATCCAGCTTCTGATCGCAATGGGCGCTTCCATTGCCGACGAAGGGGGGACCAGGAGGGGATACGTAATGGAAGTCAGGCTGAACGCCGAAGATCCCGCCAGGAAGTTTCTTCCGACGCCTGGCAAGATTCTCTGGCTTCAGCCTCCTCATATTCCCGGAGTGAGATTTGACAGCGGATTTACCGAAGAGGATCTGATTCCTAGTGAATATGATTCAATGATTGCAAAGGTGATAGCAAAAGGCAGTTCCAGACTCCACGTCATAGGCCGCCTTGAAGCGGCACTGTCAGAACTCAGAGTCCACATCGAAAAAGGGACTACAAACAGGGCTTTTCTTCTGGAACTTCTTAAATCAAATGAATTCAGGACTGGCGGGGTATCAACAAAATTTGTCGACAGGTTTTTGAGGGAGGAACGCGACAAGCCGCACTGGAACATCGCCCTCGCGGCATTTGCCATTTATCAGCATAAGAGAGCCTACAGTAATGAACTGGCAAATTTCGTAGGCAAAATAAGCCGTCAGAGTGCTCCAAGGGATATATTCAATAACAATGGAAGCGAGATTGCGATAAAACACAAGAACAGAAAATATACCTTTCAAGTCAGAACACAGAGAAACGGATACATTCATGTATACTATGAAAACATCATAATGGTCTTTGAATACATAAACCGTTTCAATGAAATCTGTCTGAAAACCAAAAATGGCAAGTATGATCTTCAAATGATCGATCGCGGAGATTTTCTTCAAATTGAAATAAACGGCGTGCCATATCCCATGGAATTCGACTCGACTGGAGTCATCAAAGCCTCATCACCGTCCATTGTACTGGCCATCAATGTAAAAGAGGGATTCGAGGTAAAAAAAGGCGGCCTTCTTATAACACTCGAGGCAATGAAAATGGAAATAGCCATAACGGCTCCCTTTGACGGGGTTATCCAGTCAATACATACAAGAAAGGGCGAGCAGGTTTTCGCCGGGCAGCAGCTTATTGAGCTCAGCGTTACAGGCGAGCAGCAGGAGAGTGCCGGGGAAAGCGATGAGGAAGGCATTATTGATTTTTGCAAACTGGACGAATTTTACGGTTCGGATGAGGAATCAAGGGGCCTTCTGGCCTGGGAAACATTCAAGAGGGAATATTTTTCGCTTTTTACAGGTTATGATTTTGACAAAGACTTCCTGAAGAATTATTCAAGAATGATCGAGATCTGTAAACAAAGACCCGATCTTTTGCCGGATATGGCCAAAAGCATTTTGACATCAGTTCTCATGTTCGTGGTTATCGAAGACCTATTTACATCTGAAAATCTTGGACTCGAGGGAATGATTCAGGGAATAGATTTCCAGGAGGTGCTCATGCACTATTTCCTCAGGCATGAGGACAGGGAAAGCGGAATCCCTCAAAGTTTTCTTGACAAGCTGGACAAGGCGTACCAATGGTATCCCATGGCCAATCCGAAGAAAAACAGGGCTGCAACGAATATCATATTCAACATATACAGATCCAGGGCAAATATTGAAAACAAAAAAATCCTGCTGAAAAATTCCCTCTTCACCCTTGTTGATATTTTCCCGGAGGTTAAGGATTCCATATCCCTGGAACAGCTTTCCATCAGGCTAAACGAACTCATTTCCCTGACGGAAAACAGTTCGCAGGTTCTTTCAGATGCTGCTGTTCACGCCAAATACATACTTGTTGACAGAATCAAGCAACAGGAAAATTTCCTTAAGGACCGCCTGGCTCTAGAGTTCTCCCTAAACCGGATAATTACAAAGGATGACGAAGCCTCAAGGCAGATTGAAATGACCGATCTCATCAACTCAGGTATGGAATATATCAACGACATCCTTTTATTCAATGTAGAGAACAAGCCGAAGAACAGGCCCATACTGGAAGCCATAAGCCGAAAGCTTAATTTTGACAGGGAAATAACCGGTGTAGAATTCTTGGTCTGGAATAATCTGCTCTTTTGCCATGTGACAAGCTCGTCAGGCGATGGGCCATACCTGTCGATAGTTTCGATAGTGGATAATAGTTCCTATCTAAAAGATGCTTTTGACCTATTTCAATACCTGAAACAATATGAGAACCAAAAAACAGAGATCATTCTCCTTGTCATCGGTGCCGAAGACAGAGATGAAAATCAAGTATTTGACACCTTTTCAAAATCCATTCCCGCATGCGCGCTTTTTTCAGTAGGGATAAAGACAAAGACGATCGGATTGTCGTACAGAACCTATGTTTTTGAGAACGGCCGCATGGCTGAAGCCATGCGCAGGAGGGGAATTTCCCCCCTCAGGTACAGAAATCTTCGAATGGGCCGGCTCGACAACTTTAATGTCAAACTTATTTATGAAAGCCCTCAGGTGCACCTGATGCGCGTATCCGCGAAGGAAAATGAAAAGGATGTCAGGCTTTTTGCCTTTATCAAGATCCCCAGAATCCAGCTTATGCTGAACAGAAAATACCAGACTCGCAGAATTCCGGTTTTAAGCGATGTGATCATGGAGGCTGTCAATCATATGAAGGCCGAACAGGCAAGGGAAGAGAGAAGACTTCATATGAACCGGATAGTGGTCTATATTGCGGCACCCATAACAGGCAGACTTTCAGAAGCTGGGCCATTTCACAGGACGCTTGCAAGAAGGGTTAAGGGAGCCGGCCTCCAAAAAATAGTCTTTTATACAAGGCATCTTGAACATGATGGAAAATTCATCGAGGTGGAAACCGTTTTTCAGAATTTTGAAAC